>JAGAZK010000061.1 GCA_017940085.1 Campylobacter sp. | reverse complement strand
TTGACTTTGACTTTGCCTTTTTGTCTCCTAGAAATCGAATCTTGCGGAAAAGAAAGGTTTTTTTGAATAGCAGCCAAAACTTGACCTTGCCAGTTTGTGCCTTCGTTTAAATCCGAACTAGCATTTCCACTAGAAGATGAGCCACCAGCTACATTATTTTCATTATCAGCCTTAGCGATAGAAGTATCTGAGCTAGATATGTCATTTTGTGTGATCTCTTCTTGGGTGATTTTATTTTCGCTAATATCTTGAATTTTTTCTACTTTTTTGGTTTGTTTTGTTTTTTTGTTGTTTGCTTTGCTAGGTTTTGGAGAAATCGGATCGCTTGTAGCTTGTAAAATCGCATTTTGGTTTAAATTTGATATTTGAGACAAACTCAAAGAAAAGCTATTGCCTTGTTTTTGAGAATTTGAAACCGAAGATGAGTTTTTTGGCGAATAAATATAATACCCAATGCTTCCGGCATGGGCTATAATGGATACAATCAAAGCTATAAATAATCTTTTTGAGTGAGAATTCATTTTTTCTCCTGTGTCATTATCAAAAAATTACTCATTTGCAAATCTTTAAGTATTCGCAAAATACCTACAAACGAACCAAACGCCGCTTCTTCATCGCCTTTGAATAAAATAAATTCTTTTTTGTCTAAGCTTGATAGTCTATCTTTTAATTCGCTTTGATCTATCAAAATATCGTTAAATTTAATACTCCCATCCGCAAAAAGCGAAATTTCTGTTCGCTCTTTGGGAAAATCTTTATCACTAGAGCCTTGTTTGGGCAGACTAACTTCGATCTTGTCATAGCTGATAAATGAAGCTGCTGTCAATACAATGACAAGTAGCACCAGCATTACATCTATCAAAGGCACTACATTTAATTTATCAGCTCTATCTAATTTCATTTTATGCCGTTATCTTTTTTAAATTTGGCGATTTTTTTATCAGCTGCTCTTAGACAAAACGAATAAAACGCCAAAGTCGGTATCGCCACACAAAGCCCAAGTGCAGTAGCTTTTAGAGCAATAGAAAGCCCACTCATAATAGTTGTGGTCTCAAAATCTCCTGTCAAACCCATATTATAAAATGTAACAATCACGCCCACAACAGTCCCCAAAAGCCCGACATAAGGTGCATTTGTGCCAATTACACTAAGTGCAGTGAGATTTCTAGTAGCGTCTAATTCAAGCTCATTTAAATCTGTATATTTGCTAGTATCACAATTAGCAAAAAACACTATTCTTTCAATCACAAAAGCCACGCTAAATACGCTCATCACGCCAAGCACACTAAAAATAAAAATATCAATATATGCACTTAAAAATTCCATCTCTCACCTTGCCCAAATACCCAAAATTTAACCAAATTTGAATAAATTTAATCAAATTTGGTTAAATTTGGTTATATATTTTCAAATATAAGCATATCAAATTTCAACTTAAACAAAATAATCACAATCAATTAGATTTTGTTTTGTGATTTCTTAAATTTGTGCGTTTGATAGCTATCTACCAAACACTCATCTATCCTGATTTGTGCGTTTGGCAGCCATTTAAGGCTGTTTTACATGGCACTCAAGGTTTTATTATCCTGATTTGTGCGTAAAACAGCCATTTAAGGCTGTTTTACATGGCACAAATCACCATTTATACCCTACTTCTAGCCAAAATTGTCTTCCAGGCTCATAAGTAGCCACAGTAGTAGGCATTGAGCTTTTGACTCTTGAGTTTAAGACATTGTAAATATCTAAACTCATATAAAATTCATTTTGTTTTGGCGCACTAAATGCAAACATAAATTTAGCATCCCAATCAAACGCAGAGCCAAATTTTTGCTTTTCATAAGCTCTTAACATTTCTCCATTATAATTTTTTTCTTCTACTTCTCTAATGCTATCGTGCGAAAATCTGTATTGAAAATAATTGCTCCACACAGTTCTAAGACTAGTAAAGCCCAAATTTAATCTAGGAAGCTGAGTTGCTGTAATAAGCTGAAGTCTCCAAGGCTCATTAAAATCACCCGCCGGAAGATCTTCTGTGTTTATAACCTTGCCATTATAATACACTATATCTTTTCTGACTTGAACTCCATTTGTGTTTATATCGTATTTGTCATTATCGGCATCTAGATAATCTTGATAATCGCTGTGATTTTTTTTGACATCAGTATAAGAAGCACCAAAATCAAAACTATTTATAAACCCAGCAAATTCATAGCCTTGTATGGTTTTTAGGCTAATGCTATAATCATCGCTTTCGCTTTTGCCATTGTTTGTGTAAGTATAATAAAATGTCTCCATGCTAGGATCTATGTTTGGATTTGTGAGAGTAGCCCAAGTCTGGCAAGTCCCATTTGGTCTATATACTGAGCAATATCTATAATCAGAATTATAAATTCTTGTGCCTTTGATTTGGTCTTTGCCTTTGCGTTTGACATATTTAATAAGTGCGTCTAAATTATCAATTTTTTGCTGGAATCCTATGGCAAATTCGTCATTATACGGAGTTTTGAGTTCGTTAAATTTGTGTCTAGGTTTTGGATTATTGCTATTGACCCAGTCCATAGAATACACAGTGTCGTTTCTGTCTTGCATAACTTGCATAGCATTTCGCTCTTCTCTTAGAGCATTAGCAAATGAATCTCTACCATAGTATCTATTTACCCCAAAATGAATTTGTG
>JAGAZK010000060.1 GCA_017940085.1 Campylobacter sp. | reverse complement strand
CACAGACGGACGAAGCCAGAAATCCATATCCGATAATTCATTTAAAATTAAAATAGGCATTTTTTAAATTTACAAATTCGGTGTAGATTTTGAGATTGATATAAGTAATCTCCATTTCAAAAAATTTATTTTTGTGCAGCGCCCATAAGGATTGCACCTGCGGCGTTTTGGCAATCTTCTTTTGTTTTTTCAGACATTCGCTCCATTTTTTTGCATTCGTCTAATCTTTTTTCAGCTATATCAATATTATTTCTATAATATTCAATACTTCTAGGGTCTTTTTCACAGCCGATAAAACTTAAACCGACAAGAGCCACAAAACTCAATCCTAAAATTTGCTTCATTTTTTATCCTTTATAGAAAATGTTGAAATGCTATGATAACCAAAAAAAAAAAAAAAACGCAAGGGAAATCGGCGAGAATTTGTAAATTTGAGTTATTTTATAAATTTTTTATGAGATTCTTTGTTTTTCTTGCGAAAAACTCAGCAAGATTGTAATTTCATCTAGCAGTGTCATTTTGAGCCGTAAGCAAAGAATCTTTTTAAATTTATAATTTAAAATTTGCTATTTATTGTCGTCCTTTAAATAAATCATAAAATTTAAAATTTCATCTTTTTTGGCTTCGTTTTTTTCATTTTTTTCGCAAATTCCAAATTTACCATTATAACAATTTACAAGTTTTATACACTCCATTTTATTGCCATTTTTACAAGATTTTTCGGTTATTTTTATAAATTTTTGCAAATAAATTTCAGTTTTTTCTTCGCTTTTTGACATCATATCAAGGCAATCATATTCTGTGTTACAACGATTTTGCCAAAAAGCTATTTGATAGCAAGAAAGTGCGTTTTCGTCATCGCATTTTTGAGTTAATTTATCAAAACCTTTTTTAAAAAGCGATTTATCATAAATTTGTTTCCCCCAAATTTCGCCACTATAAAAAGCCAAATTTATACACGCCATAGCGTTATCTCCCTTTTGGCAAGCAATTTTGCTAAGTTCTTTTGATTTTTTGAAATTAGGTTTTAAATTTACGCTTTTCGCATATTTTTCATCGTAATAAAATTTAGCCAAACTTTGGCATCTAGCGAATTTTCCATTTTCACAATCATTTTTTACTTCATTATACAGCGTTTGCATACGGTTTGGATCTAAATTTATACTTTCAGTATAATCTTGTCTAGCAAATACAAAACCAATAAAGATTGCCAAAAAAAATAGATTTTTCATTTTTAGATAATAATATTTCCGTTGGCATCAGAAGATTTAAATAGCCCAATGATAAAATCAATAAAAGCCAAAATTGAAGGCACAAATGTCCAGCAAAATATCAAATATAATATTCCTGCTACATTTTTTCCAGCATAAAATTTGTGAATACCTATACCGCCAAAAAATAAGGCAAAAACGCAGTAAATTACTTTGTTTATTGGTTTTTTATTTGTCAAATTTTCTAGCATTGTTTGTTTTTTGTTTATTATGACTTTTTCATTATCTCTAAAAATCTCTACTTCGTCATTTATAAGTGGTTTGAAATTGCAATCTGATTTTTTAAACTCTTTAATACTGCCATCATCCATGCCTACACTGATATTTTCTCCATCAATTTTCAAAATCTTTGCCATTTTTTTCCTTTGATTTTTGCTGTGATTATATCACAAAATACACGCAAACTTGAAATTTATTATTTTAGTTAGGATATTATTGTTCCATGTGAAACATTTGCAATTTTAAATCAAAAACTATTTTTGGTTTTCTCAAATTTAATTTATTGAGCATTTATTTACTAGAAACAAAATATTAAATAAGGCAAAAATTAAATTTTTAAATTTAATTTTGTTGAAAATTTGCTCATTTTTTCATTAGTTGTATCGTCCAATATATCGTTTTTTAGTGCATTTCTAGCGTTTTGTTTTTCTTTTAATTCTTCTAAAATTTTTTCAATCAAACTTTTATTATCGTTTTCATTGTTGCTTTCAGATATTATCCACATTCCAGCTGTGCCATCGGGATTTATAAAATAGCCTGAAGCTATGATTTTATCGCCAGTTAGAGTTTTTTCCATTTTTGGCAGATTGTTTATATCATAAATCAAAGCTTGAAATTCTTGTCTCTTTTCTGGATTATTTAGCATCTGATTTAGTATATTTGGAGCTATTGCAATGCTGTTAAATCCAGCATTTTTATCCATTTTGCCCACTCCAAAGAAGTTAAGATTTGTATAGCGAGAAGCTAATTCTTTATATAGCTCCTTTGTGTTTTGCGTGGCGTAATCTTGCGAT
>JAGAZK010000059.1 GCA_017940085.1 Campylobacter sp. | reverse complement strand
CAGCTCAATATCTCTAAATGCTTTATTTCGGCGTTGCATTATATTTAGCATTTTTTGGCTTGTATGTTGTAAGGCTATATGCAAATGTCTCTCCAGCCAAGCTTCACCTAAAATCTCTCTAAAACTATCATCAATTTGACTTGGCTCAATACTTCCAAGCCTAATTCGCTTGATTTTATCAATTTTGCCAAGTTTTTGGAGCAAAATACCTAAATTTGAATTAGTATCTTTGCCGTAGCTTCCTATATTTGTGCCAGTCAAGACAATCTCACTAAAGCCATTTTGGGCTAGTAAATTTGCTTGATTTATGATTAAATTTTCATCTAAACTGCGACTCTTACCACGAACTTTTGGGATAATACAATAACTACATCTAAAATCACAACCTTCTTGGATCTTGATAAATGCTTTTGAGTGATTTAGATATGATTTTAATATGGCATTTTCTTTGTGATTTATATTTCCAAGATCAAAAAATCTCTCATTTGAGCTGATTAAATTTACTAAATTTGATTTATTTTGAGCTCCAAATACGCCAAAAACTGAATTATTCTTATATAAATTTGTAGCATTATTTTGCACACCACAACCCGCTAAAATGACCTTTTTGCCAAGATTTCTAGCGTGATTTATGTAATTTTTGGTATCTTTATCAGCCCCATTTGTAACAGTGCAAGAATTTACCACCACAAAATCAGCATCATTTTCGTTTTGACAAATATCATCTTGGCTAAAATAGCTTTTCATAAGCTCACTATCATAAATATTTGTTCTACAGCCAAAAGTCTTGAAAAAAACTTTCAAATTTCCCTGCTTTCTTGGGCAAAATTTAACATTTTGTCTTTTTCGAAATACAAAGTTTGTTTGCCAAAGGCTATTTTTATATCAGGTTCTTTGTTTATAGCTTCTATGATTTCTGAACTAATTGTGCTTCTAAGCGAGAGTGTAGCATAAGAATTTGTCTGATACCAAACACTAATATTAATCCCATTTGGCTCAAAAAATGTGTAAATTCTAGGCTCTACATTTGTATTTTTGATACGATATGTGTCTCTGAGCTTGTTCATTTGGAGTTTGGCTATATCTGTGTAGCCTTTGGAATATTTTCTGGCTATATTTTTGATGATATAAACTGCTTTTTTGTGATTGCTATCAAAACTAATCAAAATATCTATCCCGTCCCAAACCGTCTTCATTCCGCCATGAGTATAGTTTGAAATAAGTTCTGTAAAAATATAATTATTTGGTATAAAAATAATCCGCCCACTTCTTCTATTTTCTAAATAAGTCGCCCAAGTAATGTCTTCATAAATCGTAATTCTAAGCAAACTAATATCAATTATATCGCCTACATAAGTATTGTCTTTGTAAGATACTCTTATCCTATCTCCTACATGCAAACTTCCGCCACCTACAATCACACACCAGCCCAAAAAACTCATAAACATATCTTTCATAGCAATCGCAAGACCAGCTGAAGCAAAACCCAAAATCGTAACTAAATAATTGACATTTTCAATATAAGCAAAAAGCAAAATAAAAATAATAATTAAAAAGCTGAGAATATTGATTGCTTTGTTGATTGTGTAAAATCTTTTGGCTTGGGCGTATCTTCTAAAAACCAACTTCAACAAAAACCCAAAAACGATAATTGCGATAATTAATATTGCCAAATTTGCAGAGCGTTTGATTTCTTCAGTGTTTTGGACACTTTGTAGCGATATAGCTTCATCTAATTGTTTTTGATATACGACAAATGTAGTATTTGCAATATCTTTTGCTGTGCTAAATTCAATAACTTGCTTTTTAAGTAGATTAAATTTAGCATTATCACAAGGCGAAATTGAGCAAATTTGCTTTTGTAAATTTTCTTTTTGCAAAAGTATTTCGTAGGCTAAATTTAATTCGCTCAACCTAGTTGAATAATCGCTTTTTTGCTCTTTTAAATGCTTGATAGCCGAATATCCAGAGATTAATTCAATCGGATTTGCGATTTTTTTAGTTTGGGAGATTTTTGGCGGAGTTAATAATGGCTGAAAAGGCGAATTTTTGTATTCTTTTAGGAGTTCTAATTGACGATTTAGACTTGATATTTTTTGAGTTAGTTCTAATTCTTTGGCTGAATCTTTGGAATTTAGATTTGATAAATCTGCTTTGGCTTGTTCTAATTCTTTGTTTAAGTCTTGATAAATACTATAATTTAAATATCTAACAAACCAAATATTATTTGAAATTTTAGTATCAAGATTAGAAATCTCTCTTTGGAGCGATGAAATTTGCTCATTTGGCAAAGCCAAACCAAAAACACAAGCAACAAAAATTAATAAAATTTTTTTCATTGATATAACCTAAGTGTTTGTAAAACTACTTCTTTTGGGATATTTGAGCAAATTTGATGATTTCCTATGCCGTTTGGAAGAATAAATTTGATTTTGTTATTTTGGCTTTTTTTATCCAAAAAAAACGCTTCATAAAAAGCTTGAATATCTGGTATTTTGTATTTGACAGGTAGATTAAATTTAATCAAAATTTGCTTTATTAAATCTTTTTCATTTTGACTTAAAGCCCCGATTTTGACTGCTAAATCATTTGCCATATTCATACCAATTGCTACAGCTTCACCATGCAAATATTTAGAATAATTAGTCTGCATTTCAATGACATGAGCAAAAGTATGACCATAGTTTAACACAGCTCTAATGCCACTTTCTTTTTCGTCTTGCGAGACAATATCGGCTTTGATTTGCACACATTTTGCGATAATTTCATCATAATTTGGCTCTTTTGAAGTTTGAAAATATTTAAAAAAATCCTTATCAAACATAATTGCCATTTTGATTGCTTCTGCGATACCTGCACTCATTTCTCTTTGCTCTAAAGTGCTTAAAAAATATTTATCACAATACACAGCTTTTGGCTGATAAAACGAACCAATTAAATTTTTGCCAAATTTATTATTTACTCCGGTTTTACCGCCCACACTTGCATCTACCATAGCAAGCAAAGTTGTAGGGATATTTATAAACTCAATCCCTCTTTGATAAATACTAGCACAAAATCCGACCATATCGCTAATAACACCGCCACCAAATGATATTAAAATACTTTTTCTATCTAATTTGTGCGTAAAAAGATGATTTAAAATTTGCTCTATTGTGTTTAAATTTTTGTATTGCTCTCCATCAGGAATCGTGTAAATAACAATCTCATCGGCTTTTATTTTTGATTTTAGATATTTTAAATGAAGTTTTGCGATTTTATCATTTGAAATAATAGCTACTTTGGTATTAAATTCTAAATTTGGCAAATTTGATACAAAAACACTATATGAATTGTCTTTTAAATTTACTGGTATTTGCATAATTTTCCTTTTAAAAACCCTAAATTTTAGCAAAAAAATTTAAATAAATTTAGGCTTTGATTGAATATAGTTTTTTTCTTTGAGACGAGCTTGCTATATTTAATAATTTTCTGTATTTTGTGATAGTTCGTCTGACAATCTTAATATCAAATTCATCTTTGATTTTTTGGAGTATTGCTTCATCGCTTAGTGGCTTATTTTTGTTTTCATTTGCGACTAAATTTTTAACAAAATCCTTAATGGCTGTATTTGAAGTATCGCCGTCTCCTAAATCTGTGCCAAAAAAGCGTTTGAGCGGGATTATTCCTCTTGAGCAAGATAAATATTTGTTTTGAATAGCCCTTGAAATTGTAGATGGATTTCTTGAAATATCATCAGCTATATCTTTTAAACGCATCGGCTTTATATCTCCGCCAAAAAAATAATCATATTGGTATTCGATTATCATTAGTCCGATTTTATACAGCGTAGCTTTTCGCATTTCAAGAGCATCGATTAAATCTTTTGCTTGTTTGAGTTTATCGCTTACAAAGCTGTTTTTTTCAAACTCAGGCAAAACATCGATTGAAATTTTTGGATAAAAGGCATCTGCGATTTGGAGTTCTATACCTTTGTGGCTGGTATATACAAACAAATCTGGACAAATTTGCATTTCGTCTTCAAGATATTCTATAGCTGGTGGGTTTTTAAATTTTTTAATTATTTTTATGGCTTTTTCAAATTTAGGCATTTTGGTGTATTTTTCTAGATTTTCAAAATTATCTATCAAAAACTTAACACTATCGTAAATTTCATCTTCTACGCCCAAATCATCAAGCTGAAACAAAAAACTTTCTTTTAAATTTTTTGCACCTACTCCCACAGGCTCCAAATAAGCAAATCTTAATCTAATTCGCTCAATTTGCTCCTCATCAAATTCGCCCAAAATCTCATCATCGTATTCAAAATAGCCTTCGTTGTTTATACAAGAAATAATCAAATTTGCAATATCTTGAGTTTTTTGACTAGGAAAAAGTGGCGGGGTGATTTGGGAGCTTAATTTTTCAAAAAGACTTTGCGTAGAAATCGGCTCAAAACTGCCATTTGAGTGTAAATTTGGGCTGGAGTTTGAAGAAAGAACTTGAGCAAACGGATTGTCTTCTAAAAGTGGTTCAATTATTTCTTTTAATTCGTCTGTTTTGGCTTGCAAAATAGGAAGCCACGAACGCAAAGTCTGATTTAGTTTTGGTTTTTGCGTAAGTCTATGAGAAAGTCTCATGCAAATTTAAAATCCTGTCCTAAATAATGCTCACGAACTATTTTGTTATTTGCGACTTCTGCTGAAGTGCCACTAGCTAGTAATTTTCCAGATTTTATCACATAAGCTCTATCGCAAATATCTAGAGTTTCTCTGACATTGTGATCTGTGATCAAAATGCCAATATTTAGCTTTTTAAGATCTTTAATAATATTTTGAATATCAGCTACAGCCAAAGGATCAACTCCAGCAAAAGGCTCATCTAAAAGTAGAAAATTTGGCATTATCATAAGGCTTCTTGCAATCTCACATCTCCTTCTCTCGCCACCACTCAAACTAAGTCCTTTGCGATCTCTAATTGGCTCAATATTGAATAAATTTAGCATTTCATTGACTTTTTGATCAATTTCTTTTGGATCTTTATAAAAAATTTCAGCCGCAAGCGTTAAATTTTCTTCAATACTAAGATCTTTAAAAACACTGCTTTCTTGTGGCAAATAACCAATCCCTAATTTAGCTCTAGCATGAAGCGGGGTATTAGAAATATCCTTGCCATCAAGCAAAATTTGACCACTTGTAGCTTTGATTAGACCACAAACCATATAAAATGTAGTAGTTTTACCTGCTCCATTTGGTCCCAAAAGCCCCACAACTTCACCGCTTTGAATATCTAAAGAAATATCGTGAATAATTGGTGTTTTTTTGATTGTTTTTTGTAAATTTCTAACTTGTAATTTATGCAAATTTCACCTCGTAAATTCTTTTGTCGTTTTTTGGGACGATATTTACTTCGCACACGCTAATTTCATACTTTTTAAGCATTGTTTTAAGATCTTCATCGCCCCATTCTACCAAATGAAGTCCATCTTGTAATAAATTTTCAAACAAACCATTTTGCAAAATCCCACTCAATCCACACATATACAAATCATAATGATAAATTTGACCGTAATCTTGCATAAATGAAAAAGTGGGCGAAGTAACTTCGCTAAAACCTAGTCTTTGTTTGATTATTTGCCTAGCAAGCGTGGTTTTGCCGCTAGCCAAATCGCCTTTTAAAATCACTACTCCATTTTGTGGCAATATTTTGATAATCTCATCAAGCTCGTTTTCATATAAT
>JAGAZK010000058.1 GCA_017940085.1 Campylobacter sp. | reverse complement strand
TGTTATTGCGTATTTTATCATAGCGTTTGTTTATATATTCCACTACAATCACAGGCAGTATTCCTATAAAAACACCTATGAAATAAGAAACATAAAAGCTAAAATTTGGAAAAAATTTATGTGAAAAAAGGGCACTTAGGACGAAAAACGCCCAAGAAGCACCCATTAAAAAATCAATTAAATAACGAATCAATGTTCTTCTACTACAACTGCACCAGCTATATAAACATAAGTTAGTATCATAAAAATAAATGCTTGTAAAAATGCCATAAAAGTAAGCAAAGCAAATGCTGGAAGTGGAGCAACCCAAGGAGCTAGGCTAAGAACAACCATCAAAAACAAATCATCGCCTTTGATATTTCCAAAAAGACGGAAGCTTAATGAAATAATGCGTGATAGATGAGATACGATTTCTATTGGAAACATAAGCGGCGCAAGCCATTTGTTTGGTCCCATAAAATGTGCAAAATATTTAATAACGCCTTGTGTTCTGATACCTTCAAAATTATAATACAAAAACACACAAAGTGCCAAACAAAGAGTTAAATTCAAGCTAGAACTTGGTGCTTCAAAGCCCGGAATTATACCAATAACATTGCTTGTAACTACGATTAAACCGATTGTCGCTACAAGTGGTAAATATTTTCTAGATAATTCTTCGCTGCCAAGGACGCTTTTTCCCATAGAAGCTACGCCTTCAACATAAGCTTCAAATATGTTTTGGACACCTTTTGGGACGAGTTGGAGACTGCGAGTAGCAAATTTAGCTAAAACTAAAATTATCGCAACAATTAAAATCAAGTGAAAAAGATAATTAAACGAGTGATTGTGATAAATCAAATCTGAAAATAAAAAAAGCTCTTTCATAAAAATGCCTTAAATGAAATTTGGCTCAAATTGTAGCCAAAAATACTTTAAATATATGTTAAAACACTAAATTTAGCTATTTAATTAGGTCATAAATCAGTTTTAAAATCGTGCAACCAACGACAAATAAAAATATTGTTTTTATAAATTTAATCTCTTTTTTGACAACCATTGTAGAACCAATATAAGCTCCAAGAAGTTGTCCAAATCCCATAATAAACCCAATTATCCACAAAATTTGACCGCCTAAGATAAAAACGACCAAAGAAACAATATTTGAAGTAAAATTTAAAGCCTTAGTATGAGCGACTGCTTTTTTCATTTCAAGCCCAATCAAAGCTATCATAGCAAACATCCAAAACGATCCAGTTCCAGGTCCTAAAAATCCATCATAAAATCCAATTATCAGCCCAAAAACCACATAAAATGATTTTTGGCTCATTTTTTTTTCTTTCTCAAATTCTCCAATATTTGGGCTAAAAATCGTATATAAAAAAATCCCCACAAGCATAAGTGGGATTAGTATTTTGATGATTTGCGGATCTATTAAAAGCACACTTATTGTCCCAAAAATCGCTCCAACAAATGTCCAAATAATCCCACTTAAAAGCTCACTAAACTTAATAAAACCTTTTTTGGCGAAATTATATGAAGCCGAGAAACTTCCAAATGTGCTTTGGAGTTTGTTTGTAGCAAGTGCGACATGCTCGGGGATACCGACTGCAAGAAGTGCTGGGATTGTGATAAGTCCGCCACCACCAGCTATACTATCTACAAATCCGCTAAAAACACCAACAACAAAAAGCAAAATATAAACCCAGATTTCAAATTCCACAAAAAACCCTTAAATAAATTTAAGCATAAGGAGTAAATTTACTCAAATTTTGACTAAATTTATTAAAAATACTCTAAATTTAGTCAAATCGACCTAATTTAGATTTTGAAATTTATTTTTTCTTTTTGGTATTTTTATTGATTACGCTTTGGCAAAAGCTTTTAAACTCATACAAATCGCATTCTACTATTTTGATGACTTTATCGTATTGCGGGTAGATGACTTCTAGATCTTTTTCATCTAAACTCGATCCATTATCTACATAAGTATGAATATTTCGTCTTTTAAAGCCATTTTTAACTAGTTCTTCTTTGACAGCATTTATTCTATTTGTAGCTGATCTTCGTTTTTCTACCTTAGAATCTGTATCGCTATAAATGACAATTGTGGATTTTTTGTCCATTTTTTCAATAGATTGTTTGATTTGCTTGGCACCTTTTTTGGTGATTACATCATTTTTGTTAAAAATTTGCTCACTAATTACGCTTAAACCTTCTGTTTGATTGATCACAGCAATATCTGGAGTCTTAGAACAGCCTACAAAAGCTATTACGCCCAAAGCAAAAATTAAATATTTTTTCATTGTTTGTCCTTTTATTCATTTTCTTCATATTCTTCTTCGAAATCGTTCTCAAAAGAATAATCATCATCATCATAAAGTGGAGCTTTAGAATAGCTCGTATCGCCGTCAAAATCGTCATCAAGATCTAAATCATCTTGTTCTAATTCGTCATCAAATTCCATTTTCATCTCCTTTTTGTGAGTTGCTAAGCAATTTAAAGCTGTTTCCGTCATACGCAAACACCTGACCACTATCTATGACATAATGCCAACCATGCAAATTTAATTCATTTTTTTGCATTTTTTCTTGGACATTTGGATAGGTTTTGATATTTTCGAGTGAAGTTAATATATTTAATCTTTGTGTGAAATAATATTTTTCTTGCTCACTCAAACCAAAATCTCTTTGAGCTTTTAGGACTTCTTCTTTTATATCATTTAATTGCCAAAGCCAGTTTTTTACGGTCGGCAAGGCTTCTAATTTTTGCGGGTGATATATGGATTCGCACCCACCACAATTGCTATGACCGCAAATCACTATATTTCGCACATTTAGAGCATTTATCGCATATTCTATAGCTGAAGTAGTAGCTAGATATTCATTGCTTGCTTTATATACAGGCACGATATTTGCGATATTTCGCACGACAAAAAGTTCTCCTGGAAGTGTGCTTGTAATGAGACTTGGCACTACTCTAGAATCCGAACACCCAATAAAAAGAGTGTGCGGATCTTGAGATGAGCTTAAACTTTCAAACAAATCTTTTTGTTCTAAAAAATCTTCGTGCATAAATTTGATTGCACCATTTATTAAGCTATTCATTGATACTCCCAACCCCAATCCAAAGCTTGTTCGTATTCATTTATGTGTTGTGGTTTGCCAAGATAATATCCTTGAGCATAATCAATTCCAAGCTTTTTGATTTCAGCTAAAATATTTTGATCAGATACAAACTCAGCTACGACTTTGTATTCAACAGATTTTGCAAAAGAAACTATCGCTTCAACAACCCGTTTTGCTTTAATATCTGTGGTTAGTTTTGAAATCAAAGATCCATCGATTTTGACATAATCTATATCAAAACTAAGTGTGCGGTAAAAATTTGAATACCCGCTACCAAAGTCATCAAGTGCTATATGGCAACCTTTTAGTTTGATAATATTCAAAAACTCACTAACTTTTGAAAGTTCGTTTTTGTATTGCATTTCGTTTTTTTCTTCGCTAAAAATCGTGTCTGTTTCTAGGAATTCTATTGTTAGATTGCCCGGAGTTTCGCATTGGGAAAGTTTGGTAAATATGAGTTGTTTGATTTCTTGGTCTATCATATCAGAAGTAGAAATATTCATAGAAAATTTGCGTTTTGGATAAGTTTGAATAAGCTCAAAAGTTTTTTCTACTACTCTTTTTGTGATTTGCGAATAAAATCCGACTTTTTTAGCGATTGGCAAAAACTGATTTGGATACAAAGTTTCGCCGTTGTTGTCAATAATACGAACCAAAACTTCATAACAAAACAAATTTACATCATCTGTGCTGACATCAAAAATAGGTTGAGTTACTACGACAACTCTATCGTTATTTAAGGCGTCATTGATAGTATTTGAGATAAATTGTCTATTTAGATAATTTTCTTCATCATAGCCGCCACTATCATATTCTTCTATAAATT
>JAGAZK010000057.1 GCA_017940085.1 Campylobacter sp. | reverse complement strand
GGAGCACCCATCATCGCACCCATTCTCATTCTTCTACCTTCATGGTGCCATGAATAGTAGTAAGCTACTTGGAACGGATCGCTCCATTCATCAGCTTTGAGAAGTTTCTTTTCTTTGAGATCATTTAGCATCTTCATAGCTTCATCGTTATAGTAGTTATAAAGTTCTACCATTTGATCTCCCATTACAAAGAAGTTATCTGTAAATGTAGAACCATGGCATTGTTTGCACACTGTTTTCATTTCTTTTCTAGCTGCTTCGACACCGTCTTTATGACCAGCTAAAGCATTTCCTACAGATACTTTTTTGTTTTTCGCCCATTCTGCTGCAGCAGTATCTACGCCTTTTGTTCTTAGGTTAGAATGCGGAGCCCATAGATTCCATTTTAGGCGTTCGCTGACATTGTGAGTAGATTTAAGCTCACCTACTCCAGCCATATGACAAACTGCACAAGTTGGAGTTCTAAAGTCTGGAACATCCCAAGCACCTGTTGCTGCATCAAATTTATATGTGCTACCTTCGGTATTGTAGATATGTCCGTGCATTGAGTTGTTGTAAATTTCAATGTTTGGATGATCAGGTCCTAAGTGGCAAGATGCACAAGCTGCTGGTTTTCTTGCTTCTGCCATATCAAATTTATGTCTGCTGTGGCAAGCAACACAACTTCCGATTGCTCCGTCAGGATAAGCAGTTCCGATACCGAAGTTCGGCCAAGTTTCTTTTTTAGGTTTGCCAGCTTGGTCAAGTTCGATTACAGAACCATGACATTGAATACAACCTGTGATTGATGGAGCAAATTTCAAATCTGGGTGATCTGCACCTTCGTAGTGATACATAAGCTCAAGCATAGGTTTTTTAGCAAACATTTGAACGCCGCCTCTTGCGTGGCCACTTTCATTAAATTGTGCAACTTCTTTTTCGTGACATTTAGCACAAGTTTTTGAGCTAACCATTCCGCTGATATAGTTTTTGCTATTCTTTGGATGTGGAGCTTTTTGTGCCATTGGGCTATCGGCTTTAACATTGTGGCAATCCACGCAACTTACACCAGCATGAGCATGGCGTGAATTTCGCCAATCATTTACGATACCTGGCGATTCTTTTGCGTGACATTCAATACAATCTTTTGCTAAAGGCGTTAGCTCTTTATTTATTTTGAGATTGTTAGTCAAACTTACATTCCCAATGCTATCAGCAAAACTGATAGCGACAAAACAGGTAAGTGCCAAAAACAGTTTTTTTAACATTGTCCCTCCTTACTTTGTGGTGTTTTCTTCACTAAATTGTGCTTTCAAGTGAAAACCTAAGTTGTTGTGGCCTACATTTTCATGACATTCCACACAGGTTTTCTTAGATATTCCAGAGAAATAATCCCTATGTGGCAAAAATGATTTCAAATTTGATGAAGTAGCGTTTTGGACATTGCTATGGCAAGTCATACAGCCACTATCATAAACGAAATCTCTTCTGTCATTTCTCTTGCGTTCCCAGTCGTATTTTTCAGGACTACCAAAGGTATTTATAGCAAATTCTGCAATACCATTGTAAGTCTTTCTTAATGCGTATTTTAGGACACTATCGTGAGGTAAATGACAGGCTACACAGTCAGCCTTGACACCTACTCTATTTTTGTCTCCATGCAAATCCTGTGCATACGAATCAAGCATAGGTTTCATAACATGACAGGTGGTTCCGCAAAATTCGTCATCTCCTGTAGCATGAAACACTTTTAAAATACCAACTGCGAGCAAAAGCCCAACCAAGCCACCTACTACAAAGACAGCGATAGTGAAAAGCTTTGTTTTTTCCAACTTCACTCCTTTTGTAAAAATTGCCTTTTTAATAGGTCGAACATATATTAACAAATTTTAAACAAAAAAGCAAGAAATTTGAGCAAAAAATTTATTTTTTGTATTAAATTTATATTGAAAAAAACAATATTTGATAAAAATTATCAAGAGCAAATTTATATAATTAAATTTAGTAAATAAATACAACGGATTATAAACAAACCAGATTATAATAAATTTAATTTTTTAATTTTGCAAATTTATTTTAATACTTTTTGTATGCGGTCATAAGCGTCTTTGATACGATTTTGAGAGATTTTGCCACTTTTAACAGCATTAAAAATCGCATCATTCGCGACTTTGATTGAATTTGATTGTTTAGTAAAATAATCACTTATCAAAACTATATCCACCCCAGCATTTACCGCCATTACAATGCGTTCTTCTAGGGAATATTTAGCCAAAGCATTCATAAGCAAATCATCACTAATCACGACACCTTCAAATCCCATTTTGTTCTTCAAAAGCTCACTTAATGCTTTGTAAGACAAGCTTGTAGGAAATTCGTCATCTATATCGTGAGCAACAATATGAGAAGCCATTATAAATTTAGCTTTTTTTCGTTTTATTAGTGCAAAATACGGCTTTAATTCATTGAAATCAAATTTATTTATATGGGCTTCGTTTTTATGTGTATCAATAGATGAGCTTCCATGACCTGGAAAATGCTTTAATACGCTATAAACGCCAACTTCATCAAAGGCATCTATAAATTCACTCGCATAAGCACTAATCATATCAATATCATCACTAAAAGCTCTATCTTTAGAGCCAATTATCGGCGATTTTGGATCGTGAATATCAACTACAGG
>JAGAZK010000056.1 GCA_017940085.1 Campylobacter sp. | reverse complement strand
CAAGAACTACCCGTCATCAGCTTAGCTCTTGTTATGTAGGAAGCACACCTGATAATATTGAGGGTATTTTTGATAGCTACAAAGAAATGGCAATGCTTTCTAAATTTGGTGGAGGTATTGGCTGGGATTGGTGCAAAGTCAGAGCTATGGGCGGCAGTATAGACGGACACAAAAACGCAGCTGGTGGCGTGATACCGTTTCTAAAAATTGCAAATGATATTGCAGTTGCCGTAGATCAGCTCGGCACTAGAAAAGGTGCGATCGCTGTGTATATTGAGACTTGGCATATGGATATTAATGATTTTCTTGATTTGCGTAAAAACTCAGGCGAAGAAAGAAGAAGAACTCACGAATTATTCCCAGCACTTTGGATTAATGATTTGTTTATGAAAAGACTTGCGAATAATGAGCGTTGGAGCTTATTTGATCCAGCTGAAACTTCAGATTTATGCGATTTGTATGGAGATGAGTTTGAAAAACGATATTTACAATACGAGCAAGATCCAAAAATTTCAAAATTTTCAGTATCAGCTAAAGAATTGTGGAAAAAAATACTCACAAGCTATTTTGAAAGCGGAATGCCGTTTTTATGCTTTAAAGATAATGCTAATAAAACAAATCCAAATGATCATGTAGGGTTAATTAGAAGTTCAAACCTATGCACAGAGATTTTTCAAAATACCGAACCAAATTATTATAAGATTAGAGTTAAATTTACTGACGGCTCTGTGGCTTTGTATGATGAAGAAGAAGATGTGGTTGTAAATAATAGGATTTCTAAAAAAGCCAAAAAAATCACAGCTCTTGATTTTATTGATAATAAAGAAATTTTTGTCGTAGAAAAAGAAAAATTTAATGGCAAAACCGCAGTTTGCAACCTAGCTAGTATAAATTTGAGCAAAATTAATACCAAAGAAGATCTCGCAAGAGTAGTCCCTGTGGCTATTAGAATGCTAGATAATGTCATAGATCTCAATTTTTATCCAGTTGGCAAAGTCAAAGAAACAAATATGGCAAATCGTGCAATCGGTCTTGGCGTGATGGGCGAGGCTCAAATGCTTGCTACTAAGCAAATAGAGTGGGGAAGTTATGCTCATTTAGAACTCATAGATCAAATAATGGAAAACATAAGCTACAATGCAATCCTAGCTTCAAGCAATTTAGCCGTAGAAAAAGGCATTTATCCAGATTTTCAAGGCTCAAAATGGTCAAAAGGCATTTTTCCAATAGATATGGCAAATGAAGAAGCCAAAAAATTAGTCAGCAGAGAAGGTTTGTTTGACGAAAATCAACTAAATTGGGACGAACTTAGAGCTAAAGTCATCAAAAATGGTATGAGAAATGGCTATTTAATGGCAATTGCTCCCACTTCAAGCATTAGTATTTTAGTAGGCACCACTCAAACAATTGAGCCTGTGTATAAAAGAAAATGGTTTGAACAAAATTTAAGCGGTATGATTCCAACTGTCGTGCCAAATCTCAGTCCTGATACTTGGCAATATTATACTCCAGCTTATGATTTGGA
Source organism: Campylobacter sp. (assembly GCA_017940085.1). GTDB lineage: Bacteria > Campylobacterota > Campylobacteria > Campylobacterales > Campylobacteraceae > Campylobacter. The sequence goes on along the minus strand of JAGAZK010000056.1, from coordinate 12,799 downwards.
TCAAAGAGTGCTGATAAAAGCTGGTGCAATCCGCCAAAAATGGATCGATCAAGGTCAAAGCCTAAATATATTTATGAGCCTTGATAAAGCAAGTGGCGGGTATTTGAGCGATATTTATACTTTGGCTTGGAAATTAGGCATTAAATCTACTTATTATTTAAGATCTCAAAGCCCTGAAACTACTTCGTTGGATAATAAGCCGTTAGATAGAAGCATAGAATGCGAAGGCTGCCAATAAGCTTCAGCTTTTTCTGCTATGCTGTGTTAGGATAGCTCGTGCTTCGTCAATAGACTTTTTTGTCTTATTATCCTTGCACTCGCTATCCTGCCTTGCATAGCAAAAAAATCTTCGCTTATGAATTAAATTTACGGCTTGGCTTTGCGGATCTTTTCGTGGAGTTTGAAAATTTCTTGTTTCAATGAACTTTTTTGTTCTATTTTCGCAAGAAATTTTCTACACAACCCCGAAAATATCTCGCAAATCCTTCGCCTTCTTTACAATTCGTCTTTTTTAAGAAAACCTGCTTCGTGTTTCCTTGCGACGGGCGTTTAAGTCCGTCTCAGTCGCTCGTATCTGTGCAACCGCGAAAATCATCTCGCAAATCCCACGCCTTTTATTTTCGCAATTCTCAGCTTAGCTTTTTTAATTCCCCAGCTTTGAACGGATTTTAAGCCAAATTTAGCCATTTTCTGCAGTTACGCACGCTCAAGTACGCGCCTTTGCAAACGGCTAAATTTGACTTAAATTACGCCTAATCTGTCTTGAATATTTGCTAAAACACAGCGTTTTCAAATTTATTCCAAAACACAGTGTTTCATTAAATTTAATGCCAAATTTAGTCAAATTTACTCGCAAATTTGAGCCAAATTTACTCTAAGGCGAAGTATTTAGTGATAAAATTTATTAAAAAAGCAGTTGTGAAGATACAAGAACCAAGACGAGCGTCAAACTCGTCTTAAAAACAAAGTTTTGCAAAACTAAAATTTATAATTATACCCTACAAAAACACCTTTATTTGTAAGCTTGGTGTCTGATAATTTTAAATTTTCTTTAAAGCAATGAATATAATTGCAAATATTTATAGTAGTATCTTTGTCAGAATATTTAGCTTGGCTAAATTTAAAGCCAAATTCGACTTCGTTGTTTTTGTTTATCTCATAAATGCTGCCAAGCCTAAGTCCATAAATAAAGCCATTTAGGCTTCCTTGCATTTGTGTTAATCCATAAGTATTAACGCCTCGTTCTTCGTGTTTAATATCTATTTTGCTAAGCCCACCAAAAGCACCTAAAATCGCTTTGAAATCTATCCCGGAAATGCTAAATTTAGGCGTGTAGTCCGCACCTAAGATAAAATCGTTGCTATTCCATTTGATTTCCCCGCTCGAAATATAACCAGAGTGTAATGTATTATCCCAATAATTTGTATCAGCTTTGGCTTTAAAATTGTGATTATAAGCCCCATAAACTCTGGCAATATCAAAATCATAACCCAATTTGGCACCAAACCCAAATGCCCGAGCATCATCAGACATATTTCCATTAAAAGGGCTGATGCTTATATGATTTTTTACTTGAAGCGATATGTCTGAAGCGAAGTTATAATCAGCTTCTACGCCTGCAAATATATTGTCATACCAATTCGCACAAGCACTGCTTGTGATACTGCTTGCGACCAATGCACCAAGAGTAAATTTGCTAAATTTGCACATATTTTTTCCTTTAAAATAAATTTACTACTAAATTTGATTAAATTTAGACTCAAATTTACTAAATTTAGTAATTTCAAAGTATTATTCTACCCCCCCCCATTAAAATCAGCTTAAATCTGACTAAATTTGAGAAAAAATTTGAAAATTTTTTAAATTTGAGGCGAAATTTGAGAAAATTTAGTTATGAATTTGTAGTAAAATCTCGCAAAAATTTAAAGGAAATAAATGGAACTTGGTAAATTAAAAAGACAAATGACCACAAGACACCTAAATATGATAGCAATTGGTGGGAGTATCGGCACAGGGCTATTTGTCGCAAGTGGAGCTAGTATAGCTACAGCTGGTCCAGGCGGAGCATTGCTTGCTTATGCGTTAATTGGGTTTATGGTGTATTTGCTTATGCAAAGTCTTGGTGAAATGGCGACTTATTTGCCAGTGGCTGGGAGTTTTGAAGAATATAGTTCTAGATTTGTTAGTCCGTCTTTTGGGTTTAGTATAGGTTGGATGTATTGGTTTAACTGGGCGATTACGGTTGCGGCTGAGCTTGTAGCAGCTACGATTATAATGAAGTTTTGGTTTCCTGAAATGCCAAGTTATTTGTGTTCGGGGACATTTTTGGCTGTGATTGTAGTGATAAATTATTTTAGTTCAGGTGCTTTTGGGGAGAGCGAGTTTTGGCTTGCTCTTATCAAAGTAATAACTGTGGTCGTGTTTATCGGACTTGGATTGGCTATGATTTTTCATATTATGAGCGGACATGATGCAGGGTTTTCAAACTGGATTTTGAGCGATGACAAAGGCAATCACGCACCTTTTGTGGGTGGATTTTTTGGATTGGTGAGTGTATTTTTGGTGGCTGGATTTAGTTTTCAAGGCACAGAACTTGTCGCAATTGCTGCAGGTGAAGCAAAAAATCCAGATAAATCAATACCAAAAGCTATAAATATGGTATTTTGGCGAATATTATTATTTTATATACTTGCAATTGCGGTGATTGGGACTTTGATTCCATTTAATGATCCAAATTTGCTCAAAAACGATGAAACAGATATTGCTTATAGCCCATTTACTTTATTGTTTGATAGAGCTGGTATTGCATTTGCTGCGAGTATTATGAATGCTGTAATATTTACAGCCGTGGTAAGTGCTGGAAATTCTGGACTTTATTCAAGCACAAGAATGCTTTATGCTCTAGCTCATTCTAAAAAAGCACCAAAAATATTTGGAATGACAAACAAAAATGGTGTCCCTGTGTATGCACTCATTGCTACTACAATGATAGCAATGAGTTGTTTTTTGACTTCTTTTATTGGAGATGGTGGGGCGTATTATTGGCTACTAAATAATTCAGCTCTAACTGGATTTATTGCTTGGATTTCTATTGCTTGGTCGCACTATAATTTTCGCAAAGCTTATGTTTTGCAAGGGCGAAATTTAGCTGATTTGCCTTATCTTGCCAAATGGTATCCATACGCACCACTGATTGCTCTTTGTATGTGTTTGGTAGTAATTGTCGGACAGACGATTGATGCATTTATTCAGAGTTCAAATTTGATTATTTTTATAAGTAGTCTTTTTGGTGTGTTTATGTTTTTTGGGATTTGGATAGGACATAAAATTATTACAAAATCAAAAGCTGTAGATTTAAAAACTGCAAATTTACAAAGAGAATAAATTTATAGCTTTTAATCAAACAAATTTGGCTCAAATTTAAAAGATCGGTTTTTATTTGATACAAACTATGAAAAATAGTTTTTAATCAAATTTGAGCCAAATTTGGATTAAATTAAGCAAATTTTGGCTCATAGCCCAAAATTTGATTAATTTCTCAAAGTTTGGGATAAAATTATTTCCATATCAACACATCTTCTAAACTATGTCTAGTGTGTGGAAATTTGATTTCCTCGCCTTTTCCTAATGCCACGACCAAAACTGGTGTAAAATTATCATTTAAACCGCCATTTTCACGCACAAATTTAGTAAGTTTTTGCTCATCAAATCCAGCAATTATGCAAGACTTCACGCCCAAGCCCTCAGCTATATTTACCATATTTCCCACAGCGATATAGCATTGTTTGGAAGCATAATTTGTCATCATTTGATTATTCATATTTTGGAATTTTTGCTCAAAATATTGCATCGCAGCTTCGTATTTTTGGGGCGTATTTGCACGGCGTTTGACACAAGATTCTAAATATTCATTTCCTACTTTTAAATCGTTTCTAGCTATGATAATTACAGCGTGTGAGCAAGTAGATACTTGGGGTTGTGAATTGCAAATCTCGCCTAAGTTTTTAATATCATTTTCTTTTGAGATTACCATAAATTTCCAAGGCTCAAGTCCGCACGAACTTGGACTTAGTCTTGTTAAATCTACAATTTCACGCACCTTTTCATCAGAGATTTTTGTGTCATTAAATTTACGACAACTATAGCGATTTTTCATAATTTCTTTCATTTAAATCCTTTTGATTAAATTTGCTAAATTATGCCAAATTTAATCAAATTTTCTCCAAAATTTACATAAGTTTTTGCTAGTTTTAAGCTAAATTTAATCAAAATTCACGCCAAATTTATCAAATTTGAGACAAAATGAAAAAATTTATAATTATTTTTTGTATGAGTTTGTGTTTTGCTTCACAAAATGAGTGGGGCGATAGTTTGAGTGGAGTTATTAAAACTATCCCAAATCCAAAAAACGAAAAAATTTTAGCTTTGAGTTTGGATTTGTGTGGCGGCAAAACAGACGGATTTGATGAAAGACTTGTGGAGTTTTTGGAGAAAAACGATATAAAAGCGACATTTTTTGTAAATTACCGCTGGATCAAAAAATACCCAAAATATTTTGAGCGAATTTACAAAAATCCACTTTTTGAGATAGAAAATCATGGCACCAAACACAAACCAGCTTCGGTTGATGGTAAGTCAATTTATGGCTTAAAAGGCACAAAAAATTTAGCCGAACTTAGTGATGAAATAAACAAAAATGCAAATTTAATCGCCCAAATCACGCTCAAAAGACCCAAATTTTATCGCTCTGGCGGAGCGTATTATGACAAAAAAGCAATTGAGCAAATTTACAAAATGGGCTTAAAGCCGATTGGATTTAGTATTTTAGCAGACGGCGGGGCGACATTTTCTGCAAATCGTATCAAAAAAGAAATCCTAAAATCCAAAAATGGTGATATTATCATAGCTCACGCCAATCGCCCACAAAAGCAAATCGCACAAGGCTTGATTTTAGGAATTTCAATTTTGAGAGCAAACGGATTTGAGTTTGTTAGATTAGATGAGGTTTTAGAATAAATTTTGTTTGAATTTTTGGGCAATTAAATTTGGTTGTAGCCTAAAACTGCGTTTTAACAGCATAAATTAATAAATTTGCTTTTATAGCGTGTGTGATAAATTTGATTTAGTGCGAACCTAGCCCAAATTTGCATAAAAAATCATCAAATTTGGACTTGTATAGTTTAAATTTAATCAATTTGAGTCTAAAATTTGTGATAAATTTGATTAAATTTAATTGATTTGCGGTCAAAATGGTGGCTCCGATTGGACTTGAACCAACGACCCCCACCATGTCAAGGTGATGCTCTACCAACTGAGCTACGGAACCAAAAGAGCTAGGATTTTACTAAAACTTAACTTAAAAAACCCTTGCTCTTGCGTAAATTTGAATAAATTTAGAAGTTTGCTTTGACTATCATAGCATAAACTATAAATGCCATAATAATTGTCGGAACTTCATTGTAAAAACGGAAAAATTTCCCACTTTTAAAGCAATTATCAGCCGCAAACTGCTTCAAATAATGCCACAAACTAAAATGATAAATTATCAAAAGCACTGCACAGGTTAGTTTAATATGAAAATATCCAAGCCTGATAAGATCAGGTTTTGCTAAAAGCCAAATCGCCACACCAGTGCCGATCGTAACAATCATAGCAATCCAGCCAATCCCGTGAAATAGTTTTCTTTCTTGGATTTTGACGACTTCGCAATAATGTTTGTTGTCTATATTTTCTGCGTGATAAACAAAAAGTCTTGGCAGATAAAACAACACAGCCATCCAAGAAATAAAAGCCATAAAATGCCAAAATCTCAGCCAATAATATGTATTTGGTGAGATATTAATTAGCCAAAAATAATTCTCAGCACCCATAAATTCTCCTTAATTTAAGATTTCGTTTTTCTTTTGTTCGTATTCGTCTTGAGTAATTTTGCCTTCTTTATAAAGTTCGTAAAATTTCTCAATGATTTTGATTTTTTCTTCTTCTTCGAGTGAAATTTTGCCTTGTTGGGCGGCATTAAAATCTTCTACAATTTTAGCTGTCAAAAACGCATCAATTAGCCACCAAATCGCCCAAATTCCTAAAAAAACATATCCGATTAAAACGATTTTTAATGCTATGCCAAGCCAATACAAAACAATTTGTAAAAAACCGCTAAAAAATCTACCACAATAAATTCTATGAACTCCGCCGCCTATAAACACAAATAAAATCCACCAAAGATATGCAAAAAAAATGCTTTTTTTCATGGTTTTTTCCTTATTAAATTTAGGCTTTGTAAGATTATTATTACCACACCCAAATCTATCATCACATCAGCGAAGTTAAATACAGCAAATTCAAACCACTTATGCCAAAACACATAATCCACAACTCCGCCATGAATAAATCTATCCAAAACATTTGAAGCACCACCGCCAAAAATAAGCCCAAGAGCTATTGGATACGAGCGAAATAATGTTTTTTCTATCATCAAATAGCTAAAAAGCAAAGCCATTAAAATGATTTGGATTATTTTTAAATATTCTCCCAAAAACGCAAACATCGAAAATGCTACGCCTTTATTAAAAGTCAGCACTAAATCAATCCATGAGCTTTTGTATGAAAATCCATTTAAAAACACCCATTTGATAATTTGATCTATTATAAAAACCAAGCAAAAATAAAGCAAAAATTTTAAAATTGCTTTATTCATCCAAGAGCCTTTTCAAAAAATTCCTTTACTTCTTTCATTTTTTTATTTACTAAATTTTTATCTTTACCCTCTAATAAAAGTCTAAGTAAATTTTCTGTGCCTGAATAGCGAAATAGCGATCTAATCCCAAGATTTTTAAGCTCATCTTCTAATTCTTTTAGTCCTTTTAGACTATCAAGTGATTTTTTCTCACTTATTTTTAAATTTGCCAAAATTTGCGGATACGGTTTGATAGCTTTAAATAATTCACTTGCTTTTTTGCCACTTGTTAATAAACAAGCACCAAGTTGGAGTGCTGAAACTAGCCCATCTCCAGTTTTGGCAAAATCGCTAAATATTATGTGTCCGCTTTGCTCACCACCAAAATTTATTCCATTTTCTTTCATTTTTTCAAGCACAAATTTATCCCCAACAGCAGATCTGATAATTTTTATTTTTCGCTTTGCCAAAAAATCATCTAAAGCCGCATTACTCATCACAGTGGCTACTATAGCTTTTTTTTCTAGCATTTTTTGTTCGTCCAAAAATGCTGTTAAAATACCAATTAACGCATCTCCATGAACAACTTCGCCTTTTTCATCTACAACCACAAGCCTATCAGCATCTCCGTCAAAAGCAAATCCAATATCTGCTCTTAAATGCTTTACTTCTTTGGCTAAATTTTCTGGGTGTAATGCACCGCAATTTTCGTTAATATTAGCACCATTTGGTTCATCGCTTAGCACGATTAGTTCAGCTCCAAGCTCACTAAAAATCGTAGGAGCGACTTTGTAAGCAGCGCCATTTGAGACATCTAAGACTATTCTAAGTCCTTTGAGGGTGAGATTGTGTGGGAAGCTGTTTTTGATATGCACGATGTATCTACCGATAACATCGTCAATTCTTTTAGATCTTCCAATCTCAAATCCAGTAACTTGGGCTTCATTTATTTGGTTGTCATCAAAATAAATATCTTCTATAGCTTTTTCTGCTTCAACGCTTAGTTTATTGCCAAAACTATCAAAAAATTTAATTCCATTATCAAAAAATGGATTATGACTAGCACTTATCATAATCCCACAATCACAACGCATATCTTCTGTCAAAAACGCCACTGCTGGAGTTGGCATCGGACCGATTTGCAAGACATTATAGCCGACTGCTGTAAGCCCTGTAACAATAGCATTTTCTATCATATAGCCACTTTTTCTTGTATCTTTGCCGACTAAGATTGTCTTAGTGATACTATGTTTGCTAAAATAAATCCCAGCTGCCATTGCTAAACGCATAGCAAGCATTGCATTTAATTTTTCTCCAGCCATTCCTCTTACGCCATCAGTGCCAAAAAGCTTCATTTTCGCCTCTTACATAAAAAATTGCGTAATTTTAGCCAAAAAGAGATTAAAAATTGATGATTAAATTTAATCAAATTTGGATTGGTAAAAAAATTTACTGAAATTTATCTTAGTTTTATCAAGTTTTTTATATAATCGCTTCTCATTTTTTCAATTTTAAAGGATTGTTATGCCAAAAATGAAGTCTGTTCGCGGTGCGGCAAAACGCTTTAAAATAGGCAAGAATAAGATCAAAAGAGGCTCAGCTTTTAGAAGCCACATTTTGACAAAAATGTCTAGCACACGCAAAAGAGATCTAAGAGGACCGCATTTTGTAGATAGCACAAACGAAAAAGCTGTCAGAAAAATGCTTTGCAAATAAGTTTTTGACAAAAAGTCATTCAAACCTCCTAAATTTACGGGAATTTTAGGAAAAGTTCCAAATCTGGACGCCAAATTTAAAAGGAAAAATTATGGCAAGAGTTAAAACAGGCGTAGTTCGCAGAAGACGCCACAAAAAAGTTCTAAAACTAGCAAGAGGCTTTTTTAGTGCTAGACATAAGCACTTTAGAAAAGCAAAAGAACAATTAGAAAGAAGTTTAGTTTATGCTTTCCGCGATCGCAAAGCTAAAAAACGCGATTTCAGAAGACTTTGGATTATTAGAATAAATGCTGCTTGCAGACTAAATGATATTAGTTATTCTAAATTTATGAATGCTTTGAAAAAAGCAAATATCGCACTTGACAGAAAAGTTTTGGCAAATTTAGCGATGAACGATCCTGAAGCTTTTGCAAAAATAGTTAGCGAAGCTAAAAAGGCTCTTTAATTGCACAAATCCAAAATAGCAACAAAACCACATTAAAAGGTGGTTTTGTTTGCAAATAGATTTAGACAAAATCAAAATTGAACAAGGCTGGAAAGAAGCTCTTAAAAATGAGTTTCTTAGTCCTTATTTTTTGCAAATCAAACAAAATTTACTTCACGCTCTTTCAAAAAACAAAGTTTATCCGCCTGGCAATTTAATATTTAACGCTTTTAACCTAACTCCATTTGATAAAGTCAAAGTCGTGATATTGGGTCAAGATCCGTATCATGGGGCTGGTCAAGCAATGGGACTTAGTTTTTCTGTGCCAAATGGTATTAAAATTCCACCAAGTCTAGTAAATATTTATAAAGAGATAGCTGATGATTTGGGTATCAAAGAGCCAAATAGCGGTGATTTGAGCTTTTGGGCAAGGCAAGGAGTGTTGCTTTTAAATGCAACTTTGAGCGTAAATGCAGGTGTGGCAAATTCGCATTCAAATTTTGGCTGGCAGACCTTTACGGACGCTGTGATTAGGATTTTGAGCGAAAAAAAATCAAATTTAGTCTTTATGTTGTGGGGAAATTATGCAAAATCAAAAGCAAATTTGATTGATTTTAAAAAACATTTAGTTTTAATGGCTGCTCACCCAAGCCCACTTGCTAGAGGAGCATTTTTTGGTTGCAAACACTTTAGCAAATGCAATGAATATTTAAAAAATAATCAAATTTCACCAATAAATTGGGACTTGAACGAAAGACAATAAATTTATTTTTTTAATATTATTCTCTATATTAAAACGATAAATTTGCCATATATAAATTTACTTTTATCCAAAAATGCTATAATATCTATCTTTTTAAGGAGTCAAAATGTTTGCTAGACTAAGAAGATTAAGAATTAATTCAAATATTAGAGATTTGGTGCGTGAAACACACTTAAAAACTGATGATTTTATATATCCGCTTTTTGTGGTTTGTGGAAATGGTATAAAAAAGGAAATTTCATCAATGCCGGGTGTCTTTCAAATGAGTATTGATGAGATCTTAAAAGAATGCCAAGAAGTAGTAAATTTGGGTATAAAATCAATTATTTTATTTGGTATTCCAGACATTAAAGATAGTGTTGGCTCAGACGCTCTAAACGAAAACGGACTAATAGCAAACGGGGTCAAAGCTATAAAAGACAAATTTCCAAATTTAGTCGTGATTACTGATCTTTGTTTTTGCGAATATACAGATCACGGACATTGTGGGATTTTGGATTTGAGTTGTGGGAGTGTGGATAATGATGCTACGCTTGAAATTTCAGCCAAACAAGCTATAATTCATGCTAAAAGCGGTGCTGATATGATAGCGCCAAGCGGTATGATGGATGGCATTATTTATACCTTGAGAAATGCACTTGATAGCGAAGGTTTTGCAAATTTGCCAATAATGGCGTATTCGACTAAATTTGCTTCTGCTTATTATGGACCGTTTCGCGATGTAGCAGAATCTGCTCCTAGTTTTGGAGATAGAAAAAGCTATCAAATGGATCCAGCAAACCGTTTAGAAGCGATAAATGAGAGTATGCAAGACGAAGCGCAAGGAGCTGATATTTTGATGGTCAAACCAGCTTTGGCGTATTTAGATATTTTGCGAGAAATTAGAAACAACACGCTTTTGCCACTTTGTGCTTATAATGTTAGTGGCGAATACGCCCTTTTACAAGCTGGAAAAAAGCTTGGAGTGATTGATTATGAAAGAGTTATGATGGAAACTCTAATTAGCATAAAGCGAGCCGGAGCAGATATGATAATTTCATATCATGCAAAAGAAGCCGCACAAATTTTAAGGGGCTAAAATGCGACATTTTCTTACTTTAAACGATCTTAGTAAAGATGAAATTTTTGATATTTTAGACCTTGCTATTCAAATCAAAAAAGATGCCAAAAAGCATATTTACACGCCTTATCTTCATGAGCAAACTTTAGCTATGATTTTTGAAAAAAGCTCAACTAGAACAAGAGTGAGTTTTGATGTAGGTATGCATCAACTTGGCGGAAAAGCTTTGTTTTTGAGCTCCAAAGATATTCAACTTGGTCGTGGAGAGCCTGTCAAAGATACAGCTAGAGTGCTTGGGCGAATGGTTGATATGATAATGGCTAGAGTTTATAAACAAAGTGATTTAGAAGAACTTGCTAAATTTAGCGGTGTGCCAGTGATAAACGGACTAAGTGATGATTTTCACCCTGTTCAATTAATGGCAGATTTACTTACTTTGGTTGAATTTGGATTAAATTTAAATGAAATGAAAGTCGCTTATATAGGCGATGGCAACAACATGACACATTCTTGGCTAATGGCTGCTAGTAAAATTGGTTTTGAGTTAAGTATAGCTACGCCAAAAGGATATGAGCCAAACTCAAATATAGTCGCAATTGCTATGCAAAATGCTAAACAAAGTGGAGCTAAAATTTCTTTTAGTTTAGATCCAAAAATAGCTATCAAAGACGCAGATGTCGTTACTACTGATACTTGGATTTCAATGGGTCAAGAAGACGAAAAAGCCAAAAGAATAAATGATTTTAAAGGATTTTGCGTAGATAGTGATATGATGAAATTAGCAAAGCCAAATGCTATATTTTTGCATTGTTTGCCAGCTTATAGAGATCATGAAGTGAGCGAAGAAGTTTTTGAAGATCATGCAAATGAGATTTTTAGTGAAGCAGAAAATAGACTTCATGCTCAAAAAGCTGTAATGGTATGGTGCGATAGGAAAAGAAATGAGTAAAGAATTAGAGCAAAAAAACACTTCTTGTATAAATGACAAATTGATAAACAGCCTTAAGTTGATTGAAACTTTGAGCAATACTCTTGGTGTCAAAGAAAAAGATAAAATTTTATTTGATATAGAAGAAATTAATCAAAATGAGCTTAGGATTCGCATAAAAAATGGATCTCTAAACTATAAAACACCGTGGTTTGCTATTAAAAACGAAGAGCCTTATGTTTTTATGCCAGCTGAGATTTTTGATATAGTGCTAAAAATGCTTAAAAACGCACAAAGAGAAAGTTTTGAGCTAAAATTAGAGCGATCTATTTGGCAACATTTTCCAGTAGATTTTGGCGATGTTTGGCGTGTGGCAATGGACGAATTAAGTAAGCAAAAATTTGTAAAAGAGCCAGATCTTGATAAAATCATAGAAAAAATCAAAAGAGAACACCCAAATTTATTCGTAGATTTGTCAAATTTAGTTGAAATGCAAAGAGAAAATGATGATTGATTTTGAAGCTTTTGTAAAATATTCTAAGCCCGGTCCTAGATATACTAGCTATCCGACTGCACTTGAGTTTAGTGAAAGTTTTGGCTATGATGATTATGTTTCTCGTCTAAAATCTGGCTCAAAACCACTTTCTTTGTATTTTCATTTGCCATTTTGTAGAAGTGCTTGTTATTTTTGTGGTTGTAATGTAATTTATACTGCAAAAACTGAAAAAATGGACCGATATATTGATTATTTAAAGAAAGAAATTGAGATTTTAAGTAGTGTTGTAGATACAAATAGACAAGTCGTGCAAATGCATTTTGGCGGTGGGACACCCACATTTTTGAGTGCTAAACAACTTGAGCAAATCATAAAAACAATTTATTCGTATTTTAAAAATTTTGCTAATGATGCAGAAATTAGCTGTGAGATTGATCCAAGATTTTTTAATGACGAACAAATGGCTGTTTTTAAACAATACGGCTTTAATAGAATTAGCTTTGGTGTGCAAGATTTTGATGAAAAAGTTCAAAAAGAAATTCACAGAATTCAGCCATTTGAGATTACTCAAAATGCAGTAAATTTAGCTAGAAATAATGGTATTGAGAGCATAAATACAGATCTTATTTATGGGCTTCCTTATCAGGATTTAAAAAGCTTTTCAAATACGCTTAAAATGGCATTAAATTTAGACCCAGATAGATTTGCTGTGTTTAATTATGCTCATGTGCCATGGATT
>JAGAZK010000055.1 GCA_017940085.1 Campylobacter sp. | reverse complement strand
TTTGGCATAATTATTTGTATTTGTGCGTATTTTTTGCTCAAATTTATTCTAAAAAATATAAAAAACAAAGTTAAATTTGCATTTTTTGTTTTTATTATTTGTGTTTTGATTATCACAAGATTGGCATTTTTAGGACTTAGTTTTATGCAATTTGGCATAATCTTATCATATTCAAATTTGCTCTCAATTATCGCCAAAATCATATATTTAAATGGATTTTTGCCTATAATTTTGGCTTTTGTTTTGATTATTTTGGCTTTGATTTGTCTATTAAATTTACCAAAACAAATCTCAAGAGACGATATTATCAAATTTAGAACAATAAAATCATTTAGAAACAACGCTTTTTTAAGCTCGTTTTATTCTGTTTTACTTGGCGGAATTGTTATTTTTATGGTTTTATTTTATATTTTAATTTCTTCAAAACCGCCACAAATCGATGATCCGCAAATAATTGAGCCTATCAATAATGAGTTTAAATTTGATGCTAAAATCGTGCTTGATAACAAACTTCACCGCTTTGCTTATATTACAGATGACGGACACAAAATTAGATTTTTCTTACTCAATCGCTTTGCTGATAAATTTGCTCCAGTTGCGGTTTTTGATGCGTGCAGTATTTGTGGGGATATGGGTTATGTCAAAAAAGGCGATGAATTAATTTGTATTAGTTGCAATGTGCGGATATTTTTGCCAAGTGTAGGCAAAGTTGGTGGCTGCAATCCAATTCCGCTAGAATACAAATTTGATGGACAAAACATAACAATTCCGCTTGAAGAGATTCAAAAAGGTGCAGTATTTTTCTCTGAGATTGTAGAAAAACAAGTCATCGATCCAGTCAGCGGTAAAACAATCACAAATAATTCTAAATTTAATTATTTGTATTACGGCAAGACTTATTTTTTTGAAAATGCACAAAATCAAGCTAAATTTGAAGCCGATCCGATTAAATTTACTACCAAAAAGGAAGAAAAATAATGTTTTTTCGCATAATCAAATCATCTATTTTTCACTCAAAAGATAGTAAATTTTTGGCATTTTTGACTATTTTTTTATCAGTTGGACTAATTGCTTGTATGTTAAATATCACACTAAATATAGGTGATCAAGTCGCAAAAGAGCTTAGAAGCTATGGCTCAAATATTATTGTTTTGCCGCGTTCTCAAAGTCTAAATATAGAAATTGGTGGCAAAAATTATTCCCCGCTAAAAAATGAAGATTATTTATTAGAGAGCGATTTGCACAAAATCAAAGAAATTTTTTGGCGAAATAATATCACAGCATTTGCTCCATTTTTGCCAGTAAAAGTCGGCTCTTATGAGATTTTGGGGACTTATTTTGATAAATTTGCCGGAGTGAGCGATGAGAGCGATTTTAAAAGCGGAGTTATTAGCCTTTATCCATTTTGGGTAATTGAGGGCAAATATCCGCAAGATGATAGTTTGGACGAAGTTGTAGTAGGGGACAAAACTGGATTTAAGATTCGAGATATTAAAAATTTAGGCTCATACAAAGTCAAAGTTAGTGGTATAATTCACAATTCCACAGATGAAGCAAACAAAATAATTTCTAGCTTGAAATTAGCTCAAATTTTAGCAAACAAACCAAATTTAATCGCTTTAGCTAAAGTTTCAGCTATGACTATTCCTGAAGATGATTTATCTTTAAAAGCTAGGCGAAATTTAGACGGACTTGATGCTGTAGCTTATGATAAGTGGTATTGTTCAGCTTATGTTGGCTCAATTGCTTATCAAATCACAGAAGACTTTCCAAATGCCACAGCAAAGGCGATTTTGAGTGTAAGTGAAACCCAAAGCGGAATTACTAAAAAAATTCAGAATTTAATGGCTGTTGTGAGTGTGCTTTCGCTTTTAATATCTGCTATTTGTATTACAAGCTTACTTTCAAGCGAAATTCACAAAAGAAAAAAAGAAATCGGACTTCTCAAAGCCTTAGGAGCTAGTGATTTTCATATATATGCACAGTTTGCTACGGAAATTTTTGCAATTTGCATTGTGGCGTCTTTGGTGGGTGTTGGGGTAGGCTTTGGACTTAGTTTTGCTATAGCTTATCAAATTTTTGGCTCATTAATTGGAATTAGTTTGATGGTGATTCCTTTGGGCGTGGCTTTTGGCGTGTTTATTTGTATTTTGGGATCGATTTTGCCTTTTAGATCTGTTATGAGATTGTTACCAGCTGAGGTGCTTTATGGTAGAAAATAAGGCATTTTTTAG
>JAGAZK010000054.1 GCA_017940085.1 Campylobacter sp. | reverse complement strand
CTTTAAAACGAAATGCTAATGCACACATCACACAAATCGCAAAAACAGCATCGCTCAAAATCCCGATTTCAACTAAAGAATGAGCGTTATAAGCGTTTGTGGCTAAATTTAAATGAATTGCATTTTCTATCAAACAATAAGACAAAATTTGCTTTAAAAACGACCGCCTTAACACAAATCCACAAACTCCCACCCAAAAACAAAAAATCGCTGAAATTATTATAATTTGCTCTTTTATAAGGGCAAATTTGATAAAAACAGGCTCTAAAAGCAAAGCAAATCCAAGCCCAAAACCACAAGCAATCACTGGCGATAAGAAAAACCCACAATAAGGTTCGTTCTCAAACTCTAAATTTATTTTTTTAAGTGTCCAAAATAAAACACAAGGCACTAAAATTACTTTGGTAAATAATGCCGCTATTGCCCAAAAATACAGCTCATTTGCTCCATATCTCATAGCCAAAACAAAAAACAAACTCACTAAACAAAAAGCATTTGCCGTGTAAAAACCAATAGCAAATTTATATGATCTCAAACCAAAAACTACAATGCTAAATATCATCAAAACTACGGCTAACGCTTCCATCTAAACTCCGACAAAAAACAAAATCAAACTAATAATCCCCAAGCTAAACATACAAAAAGCATTTAATTTTAAGCTCAAAAACATGGAATATCTTGGACCAAAATTATCAATCAAAATTGCTCCTATATAAAAAACACCAACCAAACAAGCATTTAAAAGCGAATTTGCCAAAACTCCATCAAACCAAAAAGGAAATAAAATCCCAAAAACAAAGAAATCACGGCATATTGTTTGAGTAAATTTGCAATCTCCATAAAAGCCAAATCTCTACCACTAAACTCGGCAATTACTCCTTCTTGTGTCTCTTGCTCAGCTTCTGCTATATCAAAAGGTTTTCTTGTCATTTCTATATAAATAGCCCACAAAAACACAATTCCAGAAAGTATATAAGAAAATTTCCAAAGTTTAAATTCGCCATTTATGGCTAAATTTATTTGGTTTGAAATTTGGACTAAATTTGTATCACCAAACATCAAACAAATCACTATCACAGCACAAATCATCACAGGCTCAGCATACAAAGCTAATATATTTTCTCTGTTTGCACCCACACTTGCGTAAGGATTTTGCGAATCAAATGCGGCTAAATTTAATATAAATCTAAATGCCACAAGCAAATAAATAATCACAATTAAATCAGAAATTTGATTAAATTTAGTGCCAAATTTAGCCCCTACAAGCATTACCAAAAGTCCAGCTATAGCGATACAAACATAAGGCGTGATAATAAAAATAAAATGAACGCTTTCAGCTCTTGTGCGATCTCTTTTTAAGAGCTTAAATAAATCAAAATATGTCTGAAAAATAGGCGGACCTTGTCTAGATTGGATTTTGGCTCTTAAACTTCTACAAATCCCATCAAACAAAGGCGTCAAAATTAATGCCAAAAATAATTGCAAAATCACGGCTCATTCCCCAAAAAATAAAATATTCCAATTGCTAAAATCCCCAAATAAACAACCATATAAATCACATAAAATACAAATTTACCATTTTGTAAAATAGCAAATTTATTAGCCACTCTAAGGCACAAATTTATCACAGGAGTATATAAAATCTCCATAAAAGCGTCTTTTACACAAATCACATAAGACTTTTTGTTCTTAAATTTAATTAACACAAATTTAGCCAAAAGCCTTTTTAAATCGCCCACGACACTATTTGAATTTGGCAAAAAATCATCTTGAAATTTGTATCCATTTGCCCAAGGCTTAGTTAATCTGGCTTTGTTTAAATTTGCTCCAAACAACGCTATAATCGCAAATGGTAAAATCAAAGCACCCACAAGAGCAAACCAAAGCAAAGAAAATGAAATCATATTATTTGGCAAAGAATATTCCAAAAATCCACAAATTTGTTTTATTAAATTTGGTGAAAACAATGCCAAAACCACGCAACAAATAGACAAAATTATCATTGGGATTAGCGAAATAAGCGGAGCTTCTTTGTAATTTGATTTTGGAGTGCCACTAAAAATCAGTCCATAAAATTTCATAAATCCCATAGCACACAAAACACCAGCTATGCTTAAACCAATCACGCCAAAAGCAAAGACAAATTTAGCGCTTACAAAATCAAGCTTATTTAAAAGTGCTTTGTAAATCACCCATTCGCTCACAAATCCATTAAAAAACGGCACTGCAATTATGCTACAAATCGCAATCAAAGCACAAATCGCAGTAATTGGCATAAATTTAGCCAATCCGCCAATTGAATTGATTTTGAGTTTTTTACTCGCTACAAAGATATTTCCAGCCACAAAAAATAAAATCGCTTTAAAAACGCTGTGATTTAGGCTATGCAAAACAGCTCCTACAAGCCCAAGTGTAGAAATCAAAGTATTTCCAATAGCATTTCCGTAAGCCCAAGCACCAAGTGCTAATAAAATTATTCCCATATTTTCAGCAGAACTATAAGCGATGATTTTTTTGTATTCATTTTGCAAACATGCCAAAGATATTGCCCAAACAGCTCCAAATGCTCCTATAATCATCATTGCCAAAGCAAAATACGCTGGGAAATTTAAAACAAGCATAAATTTAATCAAAGCAAAAATCGCAACTTTGCTCATAGCTGAGCTAAAAATCGCCGAAATATTTGAGTTTGCCAAAGGATAAATAAGCGGACTCCACACATGAAAAGGCACAATTCCAGCTTTTGAACCAAATCCAATTAAAATCAAAATACAAATTATAATATTTGTTTGTTTGCTAAAAGACCAATCGCTAAAATACAAACTCCCACTTAAATTTGCTAAAACCAAAAGTGCTACAATAATACAAAAAGCTCCAATTTGTGCTACACCTAAATAAAGCATAACGCTATAATTTGAACTTGGAGTATCGTTAAATTTGACCATCAAAGCAGAAATCAAAGTCATCAATTCCCAAAATACCACAAATCCAAACACATCATTGCTATTAATCACCAAAAGCATACTCAAAGTAAAAAAGCTAAGCAATGATGATTTTATGGCGAAATTTATTTCATAATTTTTTAGATACCCAAGCGAATAAATCGCACTCATTGAGCTTATAAAACACACAATAAAACTAAAAAACGCCCCCAAAGGCGTAAGAAGCAAATTTGGCTCAAACAAAAATCCAGCCAAATCAATGCTTTTTGGCTCATTTAAATTTAATACAAACCAAATCGCTCCAAATGCTGAAATTATAGCATTTGCAATTAGTCCAAAA
The DNA here is from genome assembly GCA_017940085.1 of Campylobacter sp. GTDB lineage: Bacteria > Campylobacterota > Campylobacteria > Campylobacterales > Campylobacteraceae > Campylobacter. The sequence goes on along the minus strand of JAGAZK010000054.1, from coordinate 15,047 downwards.
TAAAATGAAATTATTTTTTGTTTATACAAACATAAACTCACCACTCCCACAAACAAATACGACAAAAAAATGCTCTCAAACATCGCCGTTCTCACTTTTTTGCTCTAAATTATTTGCTAAATTTGGTTTATTTTGCACTCCAAATTCGCTCAAATCAATATTCTCTCCGCTTATTTCAAAAACAAAATCTTGCATATTTTTAGTATCTTTTAGTTTTTTGCCGATTTTATGAGTATTTGCAAAATCAAGCATTATAATTGCACCTTTAGGACAAACTTCCACACAAGCACTTCCACCATCTCTGCCTTCGCAAATATCGCATTTAGCAGCTATACTAGCAAAGCCGGGCTGAGATAATTCATTTGGCATTTTTTGCACACCAAAAACACTCTCACAATCCAAATGTATCGCCCCATAAGGACAAGCCAAAACACAAAGCGAGCAGCCTATACATAAATTTTCATTTAAATGAACAAAATCACTTTTGTTTTCCAAAGCACCACTTGGGCAGACAACAGCACAAGGTGCGTCATCGCATTGACGACATTGATTTGGTGTGGCGATTTTATCAAATTTAACAACCCAAAGCCTACTAACGCCTAATTTACCGCGTTTGATTGATTCTTTTTGGCAAGTTTTTGCACAAGCTCCACATCCGACACAAAGATTTGGATTTGTGATTACAAATTTATGTTTTTTGCTCAAACGAACGCCTTTTTTTTAGAAATTTTACATTTTTAACTGGAATTTTGTCAAATTTGCTTTGTTTGTGTGCGTAAATTTGGGCAAACAAACAGCACAACAAAATATTTATTCCAACAGCCAAACCAAAAATTTTAATAGCATTAAACTGACTAAAACTGAGTGCAAAAAATGAAATCATGCTAGTAAGGGCAGCTAAATTTATACCAAAAATCTTTTCTTTTATATTCATTTTGTGATTTAGTGCAAATATCATATAATCAATCCCTACAGCACCGCCCAAAATCAAACCAAAAATCGCAAAAATATTAATACTAAACCCACAAAGCGTAAGAACAAAAAGAGTGATTAAATTTGCACAAAATACAGCCAATATCATAAAAAACGCTCTTTGGGTATTAAAAAATATTGCCAAAAGCAAAAACGCCAAAGCATAAGCTACGATTTTTAAGATAATCGCATTTATTTTGATTTGCCAAAAAGCTTCATTTATCGCATTTTTAAGATTTACAAACAATCCGCCAAACTCGCCAACTACCCGCTCAACCTCATCTAAATCTTTTATGCCATTTAAAAATATTATGTTTTGACCCAAATTTGCAAACGACCAAAGTCCGCTGAAAAGTTCGCTATTTTTAGCATCTTCATAAGTCAAAGTCGGGTGATTTTGTATTTTTTTGATCTCTTGTCTGATAAAATATTCAGAAAATCCCAGCTTAACAAACTCGCTAATATTTAAAAACTCAAATCTCAAAGTTACGAAATCTTGGGATTTTGGGTTTAATAAAAATTTACTCACTCCATTGTATGATTCAATCAAATCTTTATCTAATAATGTTTTTACTAGTTTGTATTCGTCTTCAATTATGACTAGATCAAAAGAATTTGGACTTAGAGTTGATAATTTTTGAGTCATTTTGGTGAGATTTTCGTCCATTGACCAATATTGAGAAATATTATCTTCAAATTTCATAAAAAAGCCTAAAAATACAGCCAAGATTATAGATAATACAGCTAAAATTGCAGAATTTAACGGGATAAATTTAATTAAATTTGATGATTTGTCTAAAAAGTAATTTAATATCTTGCTTGAATTAAATTTAGTCAAATTTAATAAATTTGGCAAACAAAAATACGAAAATAAAAACGCTCCTAACAACGCAAATATCGCAAAAATTGCTATTTGTTTAAGTAAAAAAAACGGACTTAATAAAAATACGCTGTATCCACCAGCAGTTATCAAAAATCCAAGTAAAAAAATACCTTTTAAGCGGTAAATGCTAAATTTACGAAGTCTTTTAGTGGAATTTGCACCGAGCCAATGAACGCTAAAATCAAGCATTAGTCCAATCAAACTAATAGAAACAACTATGCTTAAAATATGAACACTATCAAAAAATAAAAATGTGAAAAATAATCCACAACACTCACCAAAAATAATTACCAAAAGCAAATATAAAATTTTGATATTTTTAAAAGCAAGTAGCAATAAAATCAAGCATAATACTAAAGAAGCTCCGCCAATATATGTAGTTTCTGTATTACCTAATTTTTTGCCTAAAGCTCCGTATATTGCATTGCCACTGATTAAGATTTCGTTATTTTTAGCAAATTCACTTAGTTCTAAAAGCAAATTTTCATTAAATTTAGGTTGTAATCTTAATTTAGCAAAATAATAATTAACGCCGTCTAATTCACTAATAAAGCGATTTTTGCTTGGATCAAATTTAATATTATTTTCTTGATTTAGTCTAAAATGCGCACTAAATGAGAAAAAATCCTGTGAAAGTGGGAGTGGCTTGAATTTAGAAAATATCTCTTTAGCACTTCTTTTGGCAAACTCATCTCCGTCATTTTCCAAAAGCTCCACACTTTCATCATCTAAAAGTGCTATTTTAAATTTTTCAAGCTCTCTTTGATAATTGCTAATATCATCAATTTTGTATCTTATACTCTCAAAAATACCAAAATTTTCTGCTTTTTGGATAAATTCATCAAATTTAGCCAAATTTGAACTTGCCGCCAAAACTTCAAATGATAAAATTTTATTAAATTCATCTAAACTTTGCTTTTGTTTTTGTTCAAATTTTAAAGAAGTAAGCTCATAAATATCGGAATTTATTTTATTGAGATTGAGCCCTAAAAATATGCTCATACCGATAAAAGCAAGTAAAAATATCTTATTTGACATCACTAAATTTACTTACAACCACATCGCCATTGGCTTGTTTGATGTATATCTCGCTGACAAATTTACCCCCTTTTATCCTAATAGCGTCAAAAATTTGCTTAAAAATCGTTGATTTTGGCTTTAAATTTATTTGCCAATCATCTTTTGAGCCTTTTAATTTTATATCAAAATCATCTTTAAGTTTATCTAAATCAAGCCTAAATATAGCCAAAAACATTTCTTTATCAAACATAGAATCTCTAATTTTGACCCATTTTTTCTTTTTAGCTAGTTCAAAAACACCTTCATTATTGATTTTTATACTACTTTTTATCGGCTCTTTTGTATTCCAAAAAATTTCTTCATTTTTAATCCTAAAATCCCCGCTACTTATAATTGCCTTCTCAAAACCTTTAATTATCATTTTTTCATCGAATTTGCCACTTATATTATCGCTTTTAATGTCTAATTCTCCAATCTCAAGCCCAAAACTCAAAGCAAAAATCGCAATCAAAAGTCCAAAAAATCTCATTTTATATCCTTTAATTTTTCTTTCAAACATTCAGGCAAATAAAAGCAAGTCTCCATTGTAGCGATATTTACGGCAGCTTGCGAGGTTGTGGCTTTGCATAAAATTTCGCCCGTTTTTGCATTTGTGATTGTATATTTAAATTTTAATAAACTTTCAAATTCCGCTAAATCAATTTCCACCCAAATTTCATCATCAAATTTAGCAGGACGGATAAATTTAAAATCCATTTTCACAATCGGATAGGCAAATCCGTCATTTTTCATATCGTTGTAAGTGTAATTTATCTCGCGTAAAAACGCACACCTTGCCATTTCGCAGTATTTGACATAATTGCCATGCCATACCACACCCATGTTGTCGGTATCATAAAACTCAACTCTAAATTTAAACTTCACCTTGCCCCCAAAAATCAAAAAAATTATACCATTGATTAGGATCGTTTTTGCATTTGCTTTCCAAATCTGCTATATAAGCACTTAGCGTTGGCATTATGCTTTTGATTTTATCACTTTTTAATTCCACACTTGGTAGATTTTTTATCTCAAAGCTGTATTTTCGCCCCACCTTGTAGCACCAAAATGAATAAATTTCAGTCTTTAAAATCCCAGCTATCAAATACGCCCCAATACTAAAATTTGCTTTTTTACCTAAAAACTCAGCACTTACAAATTTATCGCTTTTTATAGGAATTCGATCTGCCATAATAGCGATATGTTCGCCGTTTTCAACCAAATTTTGCAAATTTAACATAGCTGAAATATCAAGCTCATCTACCCAAAAAATATTAATCTTATCATCAACGATTTTATCCATAAAATTGCTAAATTTAGCATTATTTTGTTTATACATAAAAATATTTATTTTTGTGCGTCCAAGCTCACTAACAATGGCTTTTGCGATCTCAATATTGCCATAATGGCTAGTGAGCAAAATCTTGCCTTTGTTTGCACATAATCTAGATCTAATAGCGTCTAAATTTGTCCTGTCTATTTGATAATGCTCACTTTTTTTGATCCAAACTGCGATTTTATCGCAAATCGAAAGTCCAAAATTATAAAAATTCCAATAAGCTCCGCCTTTGACCACGCCACCTGAGTTTGCGACTGATTTTCTAAAATTATTTATAAACTCTCTTTTGTTTTTCAAAGCCAAAAAATACACACCAACCACGATAAATACGATAAATTTAAGTATAAATCTAGGCATTTTTGTAGCTAAAAAAAGTGTGATTTTTAATAAAATATTTCCAGTAATAACTTCTTTTTGCTCTGCCCAGTGTTTAGCCACGAAATGCCCTTTTTATCGCCCAAAATGGCAAATTTAAAAATAATCTTGCATGAGTTAGAGAGATTAATAAATTATCGCGAAATGGCAAAAAATGGCTTACTCCGCCCTTTTCGTAGCTCACTTTTAAATCAAGCCATTTCAAATTCACTCCCGCACGATAAGCTAAAACTAAAATTTCAATGTCAAAGCCCATGCGATCTGCTTTTATTTGGGGCAAAATTTCACAAATTTGCTTTAATGGATAAATGCGAAATCCGCACATAGCGTCTTTTATTTCATTTGAAAGCGAATTTATACTGCACCAAAAATTTGTGATTTTTCGTCCATAAAGCCTACCTTTTGGAGCATTTTCATCATAAATCGGATTTGCACAAATCAAGCAATTTGGAAATTCTCTGGCTATCTTTAAAAACTCTTCGCATTTTGAAATATCGTGTTGAAAATCTGCATCAATCTGAAAAGCGTGAGTATAGCCCATTCCAATGGCTTTTTTAAATCCGTCTTTTACCGCAGCACCCTTTCCGCCGTTTTTACTCCTAGTAAAAATTTGTGCTTTTAAGCCTTTTAACGCACTTTTTGCAGCTTCATCGCTTCCGTCATCAACTATCAAAATCTCACCAAAATTTGATAAATTTTGCACTAATTTGGCGATTTTTTCAGGGTGGTTGTAGTAAGGCACCAAAAAAACAAGCTTAAAGGCTGATTTTTCCATTGCAACACTCTTTTTCGTTTTTGATTTTAAAACTTAGCTTGTCGCCATTTTTTTCTAAAAATAGCGTTATTTCGTCATTTGGGCGAATAAAATTCATAAATTTAATACTTTGTATGTGGTTTGTGTTTTTTAAATTTATTCCTAGTTTTTTAGCACAAATCTCTACAAATTTAAGTTGCACAAAACCAGCAACTATTGGGAAATTTGCAAAATGCCCGTCAAAATAAAAATCACTCACGCTTATTTTTGCTCTAAATTCGTTTTGTGAGATTTGAGTAAATTCTGGCATTTCGTAGCTCTCGAAAGCTTTTAAAAAATCATCTTTTTTGACCTTGCTACCGCTTGAATATGGTATTTTTGAAACAATTTTAAAATGTCTCACAACGCAGCCAAAATCATCTTTTAAATATTTTTTGATTTCACCTACAACTGCCTTTTTTCCACTTTTTATAAATAAATCTTCTCCAAATTCACTCAAAACTATCAAAGCTAAAATTCTATTAAATTTTGGATGAAGTCCTAATTTGCTATCTTTTATAAGCTCGTTTTGATTTAGTTTTTCTTCGATAGCGTCTAAATTTACGCGGTTTTCACTAAATTTAACGATTCTATCAAGTCTGCCGTGTAAAATAATATCATCGCCTTTAATCTCACCGCTATCAGCACTTACAAATCTTTCGCACCAAGGCGAAGTAATGATTAGTTCGCCTTTTTGTCCTGTTTTTAAATCCACAGGCTCAAATTTTTTCAAACCCTGCCCTAAATTTCGCCCCACGACACCGGTTTCGCTAGATCCGTAAATATCGACAATCACAGCATTTGTGATTTTATTTAGCTCATCTCTTAGGCTTTGGGGTAGTTTGGCTCCTGCTGAAATTATCATTTTTAGATTTTTTATATTCTTTGCATTTTTGTGCTGATAAAGTGCATTTAGCACGGTCGGCGATGAGATTAAAATTTTGCCATTTGAGTTTTCATCAAGTATAATTTCTGGATAATTTAACTCCCTTTTGTCGGATTTTGCACCCAAAACTAACGGCAAAAAAAACTTAAATGTAAGCCCAAACATATTTTGGTGGGTTACACTTGCCAAAAACTGCTCATTTTTGTTTAAATTTAAGGCTTTTGATAAATGTTTTGCTTCCAAAACCATTTCAATTAGCCGTTTTTGTATATTTTTTGGCTTTCCTGTTGAGCCGGAAGTTTTTAGATAAAAAATCTCACTTCCGTCTAAATTTAACTCATTTTTAGCTTTTAAATTTGGAAAATTCGAAGAAATCTCGGCAAATTTTTCATCATCAATGCCAAAAAAATCATATTCAAATTTATCATCTCTTAAAAGCTCAGGTTTAGCATCTGCCAGTAAAGCTCCAAAAAAAGCGATTTTAAACTCGCCCATATCATTTAAAAAAATTTGCGTTTTTTTGATATTTTTTTGCTTTAAAAATTCACTAAATTTGCAAATTTGCTCACTAAATTCGCTTAAATTTTTAATAAATTCAACCATTTTTTATATACAACTTTCTAAAAATAATTTCGCCAAAAAATAAAATTCCTATCAAAACATAAGAAATCGCCCCACAATACACGCCCCAATAAATTTTATTTTCTAAACACGCCAAAATCGCACTTATAAGCCCATTTATCGCAAAAAGCCCTATCCAAATTTTGGTTAGATTTCTTGTATAAATAAGCACTTTTGGGGGCATATCTTTTCGTTTTAGCATAGCAAATTTAGTTATCATAGGGGTTTTAAATAAACTAAAATAAAAAATCAAGCCCAAAAATGCGTTTATCAAAACTGGATATAAATATTTTAATCCATAAGTTTGCAAAATCGCACAAAGTGCGAAAAATCCACATAAAACAAAGCTAAATTTACCAAATTCGCTTAAATTCTCTTTTTTAAATTTGCTGTTTTTTTGATTAAATTCGTCTAAATTTGGTTTATCAAATTCAAAAATCCCACGCAATCCCCATAAAATCGCCATTATCACAAGCAAAACAAAATTAAACTCGCTAAAAAATATAAGCCCAAAAGGATAAATCACGCTAAATACGCTAAGCAAAAGCTTAACGCCAAATTTCAAACTCACGCCTTAAATTTCCTATTGCGAAATCTCAAATTTTTTCGCCACCACTTCAACTATGTCGCCAAGCGTTTTTATGGATTTGAAATCTTCTGGCATTAGTTTATGACCTGTTTGTTTTTTGACATAATCAACCAAATCAATCGCATCAATGCTATCGATTTCTAAATCTTCATAAATTTTAGCATCCAAGCTAATCTTGCTCTCATCGATCTCAAATAGCTCTATTAAGGCGTTTTTTAATATCGCAAAAATTTGATCTTTGTTCATTTTAGCTCCTATTTTTTTGAGATAAACTCGGCTAAATTTGTGATATTTGCGAAAATTTCTTTAACATTTTGTGTTTTTGAATTTATCACAATGCCGTATTTTTTTTGGATTAAAAGCCCAAGTTCGAGTGCATCAACACTATCAAGCCCCAAACCTTCGCCAAAAAGCGGTGCATTTTCGTCTATGTCATTTACGCTAATATCTTCGAGATTAAGCCCTGAGATAATCATTTCCTTGATTTCTAAAACTAAATCACTCATAAATCTTCCTTTTCATATAAATTTTGCATTTTTTCAAAAAGCAGTCGCACCCTTATAGGATTTGGATGGCTTTTTTCAAACTCACTCAAATCTAGCCTTTCTAAAATATCCACTTCGTATTTTATTTTATCTTTGGGTGTATCATACCACGATTGTCCTTTTTTTAAGCTTTTTGGAGACATTTTTATGCTAAGTGCGATTAAATTTGAAGCGGAATTTATCGCTATATAAAATGCCCCTTTTTGCATAGAAATTCTATCTTTTGTGCGGGTTGCTTCTGGGAAAATAATCAAATTTTCGCCGTTATTTAGGGCAGTGCTAGCCAAATTTAGCATTTTTTCATTTTGCGTATTTAAAATATAATTTGCTGCTCTAATCGCTCCAAATAAAAATATATTTCGTCCCAAACTCGCTTTTACCACACAATTTGCCCTTCTAATATGAGAGAGCAAAATCACGACATCAAGCAAAGATGGGTGGTTTGCGATTATCACAGAACTATTTTTGCTTGTGAGTTTTGCTCTAAAATCTATTTTTGCATATCCATAAATCACAATCAAATACAAAAAAATTCGCCAAGCAATGAAAATTAAATCTCTACATAAATTTTCAATGGGCTTAAATTTATTTAGTTTCAAAACCGCAATCGGCACAAAAAATAGATTTCCTATCATACAAAAAACGCCAAAGCTAATAAAACAAAGTGCAACACAAATTCGCCTAAATAGCAGTTTCATCGCACCATTTCCAAATAATATTTTCTTCTATACTTTGCCAAGATTTTTGTTTTTTTGTTAAATTTGATAAAAAACTAAAATCACTATTTTGAGTTAAATTTGCTAAATTTGGCTCTAAATTTGGCGAAATTTCAATGCTAAAATTTTTGCCTTTTTCTACGATGATTAAAACCGCATAAATCAAATCGCTATTTTTCAAAAGTTCATTATTTACTGCTTCAAAATAACTCAAAACCGCTACTTTATCGCAATTTTCATCAAATTTCATAACCGCATTTAAAATACCATTTTCCAAACTCAAATTTGCACTAATCGCCGAAATCTCAGCTGTATTTTTACAAAAAATAGCATTTTGAGCAGGTATTGCATTATGCACACTCACACAAAACGAAGCAGGAGAAAGCGGTTCGTAAGCTGCCAAAGATTTTTGCATTGCAAAACAGCGATTTATCTCGCCGTGCTTGGAGCTAAAAACTACTGGCAAATTTTCACACTCTTTCAAAAGCGAAATACAAAACCTTGCTCCCTTGCTAAGTCTTCGTCTTTCAATTGGAGCGATATGGGCTAAATTTGGGCTTTTTTTATAAATTTCAAGTTTGCCCAAATCAGCCGCAGTATCAATGATAGCATCAAATTTAGCAATATTAAAATAAAATTTATTTTGCAACATATCCCCTAAAAGTTACGCCGACCATTACATTTCCGACACCGCACTCAAATTCTTTATCACTTATGAATTCTTTTTTATAATAATAGCTTGATAAATTTATTACTTTCGTGCCACCTTCTCTTTTGGCTCTTTCTTGAAAAGTTTTCATTGCTGCCAAAAATGCCCAGTTGCAAGCTTCTTCATCGCTTTTGCCTACCGCATTTGTCTTTTTATTTGCTGATAAAAGTGAAGTTATTTTAGTTCCACTTCCATTTTTGCCAAAATAAAGTTTAATGCTAGGATCTAGGACTTCTTTGGCTCTTGGATCATTTAAAGCACCTGAAATAGGCAGTTTGATGACATCATTTTTTGCCCAAACACAACTAGCAAACAGCGTTGCACCTAAAAATAAAATCAAAGATTTTTTCATTTTGTTCTCCTTCAATTAAATTTAATTCTCATAATTTTTAAAAATCAAAGATGTATTAACCCCGCCAAAAGCGAAATTGTTATTCATCACAAAATCTGTTTTAATCTCGCAAATATCTTTTAAATAATTTAACTTCGCACACTCAGGATCAATAGAGTTTAAATTTAAATTTGGAAAAAATTCACTATCTTTCATCATCATAATACTTAAAAAACTCTCCAACGCCCCGCACGCTCCGAGAGTATGCCCAAGATAGCTTTTAAGTGAGCTGATCGCCGTTTTTTCTCCAAAAAGCTCATTTGTAGCATGGCTTTCTGCGATGTCGCCTTGTTTGGTGGCGGTTGCGTGAGCGTTTATATAGCCGATTTTGCTAGGCTCTAAATTTGCGTCTTTCAAAGCCAATCTCATCGCTTCTTTCATCGTAGTGCTTTGGGGCCTAGTGATGTGAGTGCCATCACAACTTGATCCAAATCCAACGATTTCGGCATAAATTCGTGCATTTCGTTTTTTTGCACTTTCTAAACTTTCTAAAACTAAAATCGATCCGCCTTCGCCTAAAACCAGTCCATCTCTACTAGCGTCAAACGGTGCAGGGGCTAAATGTGGTGTAGTATTTTTGCAACTTGTAGCAAACAATCTATCAAAAACAAATGCTTCGCTAGGGCAAAGCTCTTCTGCACCACCTGCTAACATCATATCGATTTGCCCGTATTTTATAGCTTCATACGAGTAGCCAATAGCATGAGACGCACTTGTGCAAGCCGAACTTGTCGGTATCAAACGCCCTTTTAATCCATAAAAAATCGATATATTTGCAGCTGTGGTGTGTGGCATCATTTTTACATAAGTATTTGCATTGAAATTATTTGGCATATCAAGCAATAATTTTATCGCTTGAGACATAGCGTCCGTGCTTCCTGTGCTAGACCCAGCAGCCACTCCCATTCGTCCATCTTTTATGCTCTCATCATTTAAAAGTCCCGCATCTTTTAGCGCTAGACCCGCTGCCTCGACGGCATACTGCGAAACAAGCCCCAAGCTTCTAAGTTGCTTTCTGTCCCACTGCGAAGGCGGCATATAGTCTATCAGTGGTGCCGCTAAGCGAGTATTTAACTCGCTTCCAAACCTATCCCACTCACTCATATATCTTACGGCGTTTTTTTTGGCTTCAAATTTAGCCTTTATTTCGCTCCAACTTCGCCCAAAAGCACAAACATTTCCAAAGCCCGTAACTACAACTCTATTCAACACAGCCCCCCATTTACTCCTATAACTTGCCTTGTGATATAAGCAGCATTTTGGCTTAGCAAAAACTCTGCCAAAGCCGCCACTTCGTCTGATTGTCCAATACGACGAGCAGGAATTTGCTTGATAATTTCATCTTTTAACTCACCCAAATCTGTCATAGCCGTATCTATTAAACCAGGAGCTATGCAATTAACGGTAATTTTGCGACTAGCAAGTTCAATCGCGAGAGACTTTGCAGCAGCGATGAGTCCTGCTTTACTAGCAGCATAATTGCTCTGCCCGCGATTTCCCATAATGCCACTAACTGAGCTCATCACAATTATTCGTGCAGGTTTTTTAGCTCTAATCATCGGCAGCAAAATAGGATTTAAAACATTATAAAAGCTATTTAAATTTGTATCAATTACGCTTTTCCAATCACTCTCTTCTAGCCCTGCGAATGTGTTATCTCGCGTAATTCCAGCATTTAAAATCACGCCGTAATACACGCCGTTTGCCCCAATATCATCTTGCAAAATTTGCCTAGCACTTGCAGTATCGCTAACATCAAATTTTAAAATCTTTGGGGCAATGCCGTTAAATTTAGCAATTTCATCGGCGACTAATTTTAAATTTGCTGCGTTTCGTCCATGCAAAATCACTTCATAGCCACCACGAGCCAAACGCAAAGCACACGCTTTTCCGATACCGCTACTTGAACCTGTGATCAAAACCCTTTTATCCATTTATCGCCTTATCTAAAAATTCTTTACTCGGATTTAAAACGCTAAGACTAGCACTTGCTACACACTCATTTTTAAGCCAAATCTCGCAATCAAATACAAACATTCCAGCCCCATCGCTTAGGCTTTCAACTGCTTTTATTTCAAGCTCATCACCCACACTCACAAAAGGCTTGTAAATTTGCATTTTGCGACAACTAAGTAAAAATCCAAGCTCGATTTTTTCGCTACTTCCTGCATAGGCTGCGATTGATTGTGCCATTATTTCGATATATGCAAAGCTTCCAAGCTCTTTATTTTGCGTGAAAGGCGAATTTTCCTTTACTTTCATCGCGCATTTGATTTCGCCTTGTTTTATCTCTTTGATTTCATCTAAAAATACCATATAACCACTTTGTGGCAAAATCGATCTTATATTCATATCTTTCCTATTACGCTAACAGCGTTATCTCCGCCAAATGCAAAGCTCAAATTCATCGCTGTTTTTAAACTTGCGTTTTTTGCTTCGCTGATTAAATTTATTTTTGGTGAAATTTGATTTTCATCATAAATTTGTGGTGGCAAAATGCCGTTTTGTAACGCTAAAAAGCAAATTCCTAGCTCCACAGCTCCTGCTGCTCCCAAAGTATGCCCAAAAATCGGCTTAGACGAACTGCACGGCGTATTTGTTAAAGCCGAATTTAGAGCTACGCTTTCCATAATATCATTTGCATTTGTGCCTGTTCCGTGTAAATTTACATAATCAACCTCATTTAAATTTACCAAATTTAGAGCGTTTTTAATCGCTTTTATTTGCATAGTGGCATTTGGATTTGGCTGGGTTATATGAAAAGCGTCCGAATTTGAGTGGTATGAAAGCAGACAAATACCTGAAATTTCATCTTTACTTAGCAAAAACACTCCCGCACCTTCGCCCAAATTTGTCCCTTTTCGGTTGATCGAAAAGGGATTTAACCGCTCGTTGCTAAGAACACCAAGACTCTCAAATCCCAAAACCGTCAAAGTATCAAGCCCGTCGCTGCCACCGCAAATCACCGCATCGCAAACACCGCTTTTTATAAGCCTTGCAGCTTCGATCACGGCTTTATTTCCACTAGTGCAAGCCGATGAAACCCCCAAAGCAACGCTTTTTAAACCAAAAAGCTCACGCACAAAATTTGCAGGATTGCCCTGAGAGTTTTGTTCTAAATCGTATCCGCTAAATTCGCCCGTTTTTGCGTGGTTTAAAAAGGCTTTAAAATTACTTTGCACACCAGTTACTGTCGTGCCAATAACCACACCTACACGCTCACACCCAAATTTAGCAATAGCGTTTTTTATCTCGTTTTCAATTTGCATAAGAGCAAGAAATAAAATTTGATTTGTGCGATTAGCAAATTTGCTTTGGAATTTAGGGCAAATTTCATCTAAATTTAAATCAATTTTCCCAAGCATAAAGCTTTTGTTTTCATAAAAATTTTCTATTTTTCTAATAGCAGATTTTTTTTGGCAAACTGCGTCAAATACGGCTTTACTATCATTACCAGCTGCGGTTATAAGACCTGGATTACTTAGATAAATTTGCATTTAAAACCTTATAAATTTGCCCTTGCAAATTTAGTTCAAATTTGTCTTTTTCGATATTTTCAAGCAAATTCAAAAACAAATTCTCAGCCTTTTTATTTGGCGGTAAAAATCCGTCATTTTCAAACTGGGCACAAATTTGCTTATCGCAATTCCCAAATTTTAAAAATTTTCTAGCAATCGGAGCTTTTAACATATCAAGCCAAACAAAATGATATAAATTTTCATCTTTTCGCACAAAAATTTGGCTTTTTACGCCGCCCGTTTCTACTAAAAAATGTTTTTGAGAAAATTCTGGCGTATCGCCAAGCGTAAATTTACTAACACACCCGCACATTAAAAAAGGCAGTAATGCCAAAATCAAAAATCTCATTTACAAAGCTTGGCCAAAGTATCTAAATGACGCCCGGCATCTTTTACAAATGGATTAGTTTTATCCCACGCATATCCTGCTAAAACCGAGCTTATGTAGCGTTTGATTTTGTGATCTTTGTTTGGATAGTAAATGACATCTTGGAATTTACCATTATACCAGCCATCGACATAAACTCTAAATGTATCAACACCGCTCATTAGCTCTTTTGCGTAGTCATTTTCCCAGTCCGCTTTGCCGTTTTTAATCTCATCTATCACGCATTTTGCGGCAATTTTAGCTGAATACAGAGCAATCGTAACGCCTGAGCTAAAAACCGGATCTAAAAATTCAGTCGCATTGCCAAGAAGTGCGAATTTATCGCCATATAGACGGCTCACATTTTTTGAATATCCGTTTAGATTTCGCACTGGCGTATCCCAAATAGCTTCGCCCAAAAGCCTTTTTAGCATAGGACACTCATAAACAAGAGTTTTTAAAACTTCTGCGTTTTCTTTGTCATTTGGATTTATAATATGTTTTTCGCCCACAACACCAATCGAACAACGCCCATTTGAAAACGGAATTAACCATATCCAAACATCGCGAAATCTTGGGTGAGTGGTGATTAAAATTTTATTTCTATCATAAAGTGGCTCAGTTATATTATCCTGAATATGCGTAAAATACGCACTTCTTGGCGGTAAATGAGACGGCGTTTCTAAATTTAATAAGCTCGGCAAAATCCGCCCATAACCACTAGCATCAAGAACAAATTTGCTTTGTAAATTTTCGCTTTTGCCATTATTTTCTACGCTTAAAACCGCATTTTCTCCGCTAAAATCCACAGCCTTAACTTCACATTTGTAAGTTACTTCAACGCCCAACTTTTGAACTTCATCGATTAAAAGCTTGTCAAAATCGGCTCTTGGGACTTGAAAAGTAGTTCCGCTTCCAATGCTATATTTATCGCAAAAATCGAAGTATGTGTATTTTTCGCCCCATGAAAATGCAGCACCGTTTTTGTATTGAAATCCGTAGTTATAAACGGCATCTAAAAGCCCTGCTTCTTCAAGGATATTGTTGCAGTTTGATAGCAAACTCTCGCCGATAACAAATTTTGGCATAGTTTCTTTTTCCAAAACTCGCACTTTAAGCCCAGCTTTATGCAAAAAACTTGCTGCCACACTTCCACTAGGTCCTGCCCCGATGACCAAAACATCATACATTTTTCACCCCTTGAAACAAACAGAAATTAGAAATTTATTATAGAGTAAATAAGTTTTAAATATTATAAATTTTCCCTTGTGATTCTTGGCTTTT
>JAGAZK010000053.1 GCA_017940085.1 Campylobacter sp. | reverse complement strand
CAAATTGAGAAAAATCAAATCATAAATATTTTAGGCTCAAACGGAAGCGGTAAAACCACGCTTTTGCGTTGTATTTTGGGGCTAGAAAAATTTAGCGGCGAGATTAAAATTGGTGGAGTAAATATATCAAATTTAAGCCCAAAACAAATGGCAAAAACGCTTTGTTTTGTCCCGCAAAACAACTATATTCCTTATGATTTTAGCGTTTTGGATATTGTTTT
Organism: Campylobacter sp.; assembly: GCA_017940085.1. GTDB lineage: Bacteria > Campylobacterota > Campylobacteria > Campylobacterales > Campylobacteraceae > Campylobacter. The sequence continues at coordinate 2,817 of JAGAZK010000053.1, read as the reverse complement.
GATGAGTAGATTTGCAAGTAGTTTTTATAAATACAGCGAATTTGACATACAAAAAGCCAAAACCGCACTTGAAAAAACAGGGATTTTGCATTTGCAAAATGAGATTTTTAGAAAGCTCTCAGGCGGACAAAAACAGCTTGTCTTAGTCGCTAGGGCTTTATCAAGTGAAGCAAAAATAATCTTGCTTGATGAGCCGATAAACGGGCTTGATCTTACAAATCAAATGCTTTTATTAAATTTACTCAAAAATTTACCAAATGATGATTATACCGTGATTTGCACTACTCATTATCCTGATCACGCCCTTAAAATCGCTGATAAAATCGCTTGGATAGACAAAGCAGAACTTATCAAATTTGACGAGCCAAAAAAAGTTATAACAAATGAGCGAATTTCACAAATTTATGGGCTTGATTGCGAATTTATAAAAGACAGCAAAGAAAACGAACATTTAGTAATTTTATGGAGAGATTTATGAAAAAAATAATCTTAATGATTTTGGTTTTATTATCAGTTGCTTTTGGCAGAGAATTTACCGATATGAGCGGACGAAAAGTAAATTTAGAAGCAAATATAATAAAAGCTTTTGGGGCTTCTCCGCCGATGAGTGCGATGCTTTATATGTTGGCTCCAAACAAAATGGTGGGTAAAAATTATGAATTTTTAGAGATTGAGAAAAAATTTATGCTCCCACAAATGATAAATTTGCCCGTTCTTGGCGGTTTTTTTGGCGGTGGCGGAAGCGGGATAAATAGCGAAAAGCTCATTTTAGTAAGACCGCAAGTGATTTTTTTGTGGGATAGTATGAAAAATATGAGCGATAAATACGAAAAAGATTTTGAGAAATTTGGTATTTCTAGTGTGTATTTAAAGCAAGAAAGCATTGAAGATTTATATGATAGTCTAAATTTAATGGGCGAGATTTTAGGAGTGCAAGAAAGAGCAGAAAAACTTATAAAAATCGGCAAAGAAAATATAAATTTAGTCCAAAAAGTAGTCCAAAAACAAAAAAATTCACCAAAAATTTACTTCGCACAAGGACTAGATGGACTTCAAACACAGTGTGAGAGCGAGAGATTTTTTGATGTAGCAAAAATCGCAGGAGCAAAAAATATCCATGAGTGTAAAAACAAATCAAATCGCCCAAGGATAGATTTAGAAACGCTTTATGCTTATGATCCAGATGCGATTTTCGTGCGTGAAGAAGCATTTTTTGAAGAGCTAAAAAATCCAAACTCAGCTTGGAAAAATTTGCGAGCGTATAAAAACAAAAATATTTTTTTAGAGCCATCTACGCCATATTCGTTTCTCACTCGTCCGCCTACGCCGATGAGATTTTTGGGTGTAGTTTGGATGTGCAAAATGCTTTATAAAGATAAGTGCGATATAAATTTAAATGCTAAAACTAAAGAATTTTACAAAGAATTTTTGCATTTTGATTTAGATGATGAAGAAATTTCAAGTTTATACAAATCTTTTTAAGGAGAGTTTATGAAAAGACATTTATTTTTGAGTTTAGCAGCTTCATGCTGTTTAATGGGAGCCGAGATTTATAATCTAGGCGTAGTGGAAGTAAGTGCAAAAAGCGATATTCACGAGCTTAGCACAGATACAGTAAGTCAAGAAGTCATCAAAGACACAAATTCTCAAACAATAACCCAAGCCCTAATAACTCAGCCTGGAGTTTTTATGCAACAATCAGCAATGAGAAGTGAAGAAAAGGTGCGAATTAGGGGATTTGATAATAGCAGAGTGGCTATGTTTATAGACGGAATTCCTGTTTATGTGCCGTATGACAAAAATATAGATTACAATCGCTTCAATACTTATGATATAAGCGAAATAAATATCCAAAAAGGCTATGTTAGTCCAATATTTGGTGCAAATACAATGGGTGGAGCAATAAATTTAATCACCAAAAAACCAACAAAAGAATTTGAAGGAAGTATAGGAGCTGGAATTTTCAGTGGCAAAGGACATGAGGAGTTTATAAATTTAGGCACTAAACTTGACTGGTTTTATGGTATTTTGTCTTTGTCAAACTACAACAAAGACTATTTTAGAACTTCTAAAGATTGGCAAGGGCATTCTTATTGGTCAGATAACGACCACAAACGCCCAAATTCTGATCAAAAAGATAAAAAAGCTAATATTAAATTAGGTATCACTCCAAATGAAAGTGATGAATATTCATTTAATTATATAATCCAAAGGGGCGAAAAAGGTCAGCCGTATTATAATGGTGTGCATCCTGGATATTATGGCAATAACGCCAATCAAGCAAGGAGAACTTGGAGATGGCCTGATTGGGACAAAACAAGTTATTATTTCTTGAGTAAAACAGCGTTTTTTGATGAATTTACCACACTAAAAACCAAATTGTATAGAGATGAGTTTTACAATCAAATGTATAACTACAATGGAGCTAGAAATACCACAGGAGCTTATACTACAAGCGAATACGATGATTATACTATGGGTGGAGCGGTTGAGCTTGATTTTAAATTTAATGAAGCAAATATCTTAAAACTATCTGCTGCTCTAAAAGACGATAATCATAAAGTCATCGATAGCACTTCGCCAAATGCTGATGTCAAAAACCAAGCCCAAACTTATTCTTATGGAGCCGAATACAGCTGGGGAATAAACGAAAATTTTACTTGGGTTGTCGGCGGAAGCTATGATTATAACAAAATCAAAAAAGCCCAGTATAGAGATGCTAATCAAACATACATAGCAGGTGAGTTTGATAAATACGATGCAAAAGCATTTAATCCACAAACAATTTTATATTTTACGCCATTTAATGGAACAAAT
>JAGAZK010000052.1 GCA_017940085.1 Campylobacter sp. | reverse complement strand
TGGGCATTTGAGCATAGCAAAAGCAATAGCTAATGAGCTCAAAAATAATGGAGAAGATCTGATTTTCATAGGTTCTCAAAATGGTCAAGATAAATTTTGGTTTGAAAATGATGAAGTTTTCAGTGAAAAATACTTTTTGCAAAGCTCTGGAGTTGTCAATAAAACAGGATTTAATAAATTTAAATCTGCTTTTAATATCCTAAAACTCTCATTATCTTGTATAAAAATATTTAAAAAACACAAAATAAAAGCAATATTTAGCGTAGGCGGATATAGTTCAGCCCCAGCATCAATTGCTGCAATTTTATCACGCAAAAAGTTTTTTATCCACGAGCAAAATGCCATAATTGGGCGATTAAATTTAATCCTAAAACCATTTTGTGCTAAATTTTTTAGCTCATATATTCAAAATCCTTATGATTACCCTGTAAATAAAAAGTTTTTTGATACTGCTAGAATAAGAAATAAGCTTGATACTATATTGTTTTTAGGTGGTTCTCAAGGAGCTAAATTTATTAACGAATTAGCATTAAATTTAGCCCCAAATTTAACCGCTCAAAATATCAAAATCATCCATCAATGTGGCAAAAACGAATACGAAGAAGTTTGTCAAAAATACAAAAATTTAGGCATTAAGGCTGAAGTTTTCGCATTTAGCAAAGAGATTGAAAAATATATGCAAAAAGCAGATTTGTGTATAAGCAGATCTGGGGCTAGTTCGTTGTGGGAGTTGTGTGCAAATTTGTTGCCAAGTGTTTTTATACCTTATCCGTATGCTGCAAACAATCATCAATTTTTTAATGCTAAATTCTTACAAGACAAGCATTTGACGCAAATTTACGAGCAAAAAGATATTAAATTTGATGATTTTTTAAAAAATATACTAAAAATAAATATAAATCAAATATCTTTGGGCTTAAAAGATATTATTTCGCCTTGCGGGGCTGAAAAAATAGTAAATGAAATTTTAAAAATTTAGTAAATTTATACCAAAAATAGCATTTTTTTGCAAAAAAAAAAAAAATGAAAAAATTTATAAAAATACTTGATTTTATCGTTAAAATCGTGTAAAATACAATTTACAATTTCATACAAAGGAGTCAGAAATGACAAAAGCAGAATTTGTTAGCTTGGTTGCTTCAAAATCTAAACTTACAAAAAAAGATAGTGAAGCTGCATTGGATGCAATTCTAAAAAGCATTCAAGAAACAGTTAAAAAAGGCGAAAGCGTAACTTTCGTTGGTTTTGGTACTTTCAGCCTTACTCAAAGAGCTGCAAGAACTGCAAAAGTTCCTAGCACAGGTAAAGAAATTAAAGTTCCTGCTAAAAAAGCAGTTAAATTCAAAGTTGGCAAAAACTTCAAAGATTTAGTAGCTGGCGTTAAGAAAAAATAATTTCTTTTTTAGAGCTACTCTTGGGTAGCTCTAAATTTACTTCAAATTTACTTTAAATTTTCCCACTTTTTACCCATTTTTTTGAGCTTTATGAGCCAAAATTTAGTTAAATTTGGCTAAAATAATTCTTATGAGAATTGATAAATTTTTAAATACTACAAATATTACAAAACGCCGCTCTATCAGCGAAGATATGTGCAAAAGTGGCATAGTAAGTATAAATGGTATCACAGCCAAACCAGCAAAAGAAGTTAAAATCGGCGATAAAATTACTATTAAATTTCTTGCAAAAGAAGTGAATTACGAAGTTTTGGACATTCCAACTAC
>JAGAZK010000007.1 GCA_017940085.1 Campylobacter sp. | reverse complement strand
CCGTCATTATACAAAAATGGCTTGATAACATCACCTTTTTTGTATAATGACGGATATTTGATAGCAAAAGTTGTTGATGTATTAAATCCTGAGCCGATGAGCTATGAAAATGCAAGAGCAATGGTGCTCAAACAATATCAACAAAATTTGGCAAATCAAAGACTAGAAGAATTAAGCAAAGAAGCACTTGAAAGTAAATTTGCACCTAAATTCACAGGATATATTAGCAAAGAAACACAAAAACCAATTTTAGGGCTAAATGCTACTGAATTCAATGACTTTATAGATAAATTATTCAAAAGCAAAAGCAAAAAAGGTTATTTTATACTTGGCGATAAGTCAATTGTTTATAATATTTTGGAACAAGATTTGCTTGATAGTAGTGCAACTGGGCGTTATGATGAATTGATAATTCAAAACGCAACAGCCGTAAAAAACGAAGAATTACAAAGGGACTTGTTGGAAATACTCAAAAATAAATATGAGTATAAACAATACAAAGGAATTATTAGTGGCGACTAACATACTTGGTATAGACATAGGTTCTATCAAAATTTGCACAGCTATGGCTGAGATAAGCGATAGCGGATCTTTGCGTATCGTAGCAGTTAGCGAAGATGAATCAAAAGGCATAAAAAAAGGATCTATTACAAATATTGAATTGGCTGCAAGTTCGATTAAATTTGCAGTTAGCGAAATAGAAAAAAAATCTGGAAAAAAATACGACAAAGTTATAATCTCAATATCAGGAAAAGATGTCCAAGAAAGTGATTGTGGGTATGTGATGAATATTCCTGATGGAGAAGTTACTCTCAAACAAATAGAAACAGCAGTTCATTCAGCAGAATGGAGAGCCAAAATACCGCAAGATTATGAGATAATTCACACCTTGCCGTATAATTTCAAAATGGACGAACAACAAGACTATATTGAAGATCCACTTGGTATGAATGGCTCAAGATTGGAAGTCCAAACATACAACATAGCTGTCCCAAAATCATCTTTGATGAATTTGCAAAAAGCTTTAGAAAAAGCTGGGGTAAAAGCAGACAATGTGGTTTTATCAGGATATGCTTCTGCTATTGCTACACTTAATGATGATGAAAAATATTTAGGTGCTGTTGTTGTTGATATGGGTGGCGATACTTGCAATATGGTCGTGCATTCTAAAAATTCAATCAGGCATAGTGATTTTTTGGCGATTGGTTCTTCAAAGATTACTAGCGATTTATCTACGGTGCTTCATACTTCAATCGCTCAAGCAGAAGAAATAAAACGCAAATTTGAAACATTTTCTATAAAAGATAACGAGCTAATAGAATTGCCAGATCTTGGCGAAGAGCATACTACTCATGAAGTTGATGTAAGTCTTATAGAGCAGATTATTGAGTCTCGTATCAAAGAGACACTAATGATACTCACTAAATTTTTAGAAAAAAGTGGATATTCCCAAAAAGAACTTGGTGCTGGAGTGATTTTGACAGGTGGTATGACTAGACTTTCTTGTGTCAAAAGACTTGCAAATGATATTTTTGGTATGTCTGCAAGAATAGCTAGACCAGCTAAGATTGAAGGATTTTCCGATATTGATAGAGATCCGGCTCATTCTTGTGCTATTGGGCTTTGTTTGTATGGAGCTGGTAAATTTACTCCGTATGAAATAGATTCTAACCGCAAACTTCGCTACAAAGGCGAAAATTTGAGTATTGATAAAAATTTAATGTCTATAAAAGAGCTTGATTTACACCATTTTCACACGCCAAAAGGTGTGAAAATGGATTTGAAAATAGATGAAGCAGAAGCTATGAAAGCTTCTATTCCAAAAACAAAGGAAATTATTATAAATCCTTTGACAAAAATGATTAATTGGTTTAAAAATTTATTTTAAGGGGAAATAAATGAACGATTTTGTTGTAGAAGAAAGCATAAGCACATATGGTGCTAAGATTAAAGTTATCGGTGTCGGTGGTGGTGGTGGAAATATGATAAACCACATAGTCCGTGAAAAAATTAACGAACTCAATGGAATGCAAAGCGTAGATTTGATAGCTGCAAATACTGATATTCAAGCTCTAAATGCTTCTTTAGCTACTCATACTATACAATTAGGTGAGAAAAAAACTAGAGGTTTAGGAGCAGGAGCAATACCAGAAGTAGGCAGAGAATCTGCTGAAGAAAGCTACAACGAAATCAAAGAATTGCTTGAGGGCACGGACATTGTGTTTATTTCCTCTGGATTTGGTGGTGGCACAGGCACAGGTGCTGCCCCAGTAGTAGCAAGAGCAGCCAAAGAAAGCGGTGCTTTGACCGTTGCTGTTGTTACTTTGCCTTTTAATTTTGAAGGTAAAAAAAGAAGAAAATTAGCCGAAGAAGGCATAAAAGAGCTTAGAAAAGAGTGCGATACTGTGATAATTATCCCTAATGAAAAATTACGCGGTATAGCTGGGGTAAATATGGGCTTTAAAGACTGCTTTAAAATAGTAGATCAAGTTTTGGCAAAATCAGTAAGTGGTATAGCTGCTATTATATTGCAATCAGGAGAAGGTATAAATTTGGATTTTGCAGATGTTAAAACGACTATGAGTTATAAAGGACTATCTTTAATGAGCATAGGCGAAGCAGAAGGCGAAGGAGCCGCTCAAGAAGCTATCAAAAATGCTACCCAATCTCCACTTTTAGAAAGCGTGGATTTAAAATCTGCAAAAGCCGCTATAGTTGGTTTTAAATTTCACCCAAATTATCCTTTTAGCAATATTGAAGCCGCTATGCAATCAATCCAAAATGATGATGATATTGATGAAGAAAACATAAACATATTCTTTGGTGTCGTTTATGATGAAAATATGAGCGAGTCAAAGGTTGAGGTTACTATTATAGCTACTGGTTTTGTTGATAATACCCAACAAAAAGAATCTGAATCCCCGTTCCAAAAAGTATCTGGCGATAATTACAATATCCCTAGAAAAACAGAATTGTTTGATCTAGATAATCTTGATGAAAAGATTCTTGACACACCTAGTTGGCTAAGAAACAAACAAGACTAAATTTAGTGCTGATAACAGCACTAAATTTATTCAAATTTCCACAAATTTATCCAAATTTACTTCCAAATTCCCCAGCTCGGATATTATTTCGCACAAATTTTTGCCTATACCGCAGTTGATAGACTTTTTGTCTTATCGCCCTTGTATAGGCAAAAATTTCCGCAAACTAACCACAATCTGTCTTGAATATTTTCTAAAAACACAGCGAGTTTTAAAAATTTAATCAAATTTGCTTCAAATTTATCGCCAAATTTCCTTCCAAATTCGCTCCAAATTTACTCAAATTTCAAAAAATTTCAAATTTTTTCAAAAATTTAATGCAATTTAAGCTAACTTTAATGTGGGGGGGGGGTAGAATAATATTTTGAAAATTACTAAATTTAGTAAATTTGATTGTGTCATACTGAGCAAAGCGAAGTATCTCAAATTTAATCAAATTTAGTATTAAATTTATTTCAAAGGAAAAAATATGCGTAAATTTAGCAAATTTAGTGCCATAGCAGTTTTGGTAAGCAGTATTGTAAGCAGTGCGTGTGCGAATTGGTATGACGGCGTATTTGTGGGGGCTGAAGCTAATTATAATATAAAATCAAAACTAAAAGCTCATTACAATGTCCAAATTACCAATGCTGTTGGCGATTTTGATACAGATAATGGACAATTTGGACTTGGTTTAAAAGTCGGCTATGATTTGGATTTTATGCGAGTTTATGGTGCGATAAATCATAATTTTGAAACAAAAAGCGATAGTGCGATAAGTGCGTATTCTAGCTTCGATGAAAAGCCTAAATGGAGTGGGAATGATTTTATTTTAGGGGCTGATTGGACGCCTAAATTTAGCTTAGGCGGTGTGGATTTTAAAGGTATTTTGGGAGCTTACGGCGGACTTAGTTATTTGGATTTGAAGTATAATGCTGTAAATAATGCTCCTGGTGGTGATACTTTCAAATTTGATTCTAGTTTAGATGGCTTTGTTTATGGGGCTAAATTCGGTGCGATTTATGAGCTAAACAAAATGGGCGAAGTTGAATTTGGTTTTAAATTTGATAATGCTAAATATGGAAATGAAAATCTTAGCTTTGTAGTGTGTAATTATGGAAACTGCACGACAATTAATGGCATGGAAGTTTCAAATGCAAAACGAACAAATTTGGGATTATTTGTGGGGTATAACTACAAATTTTAATTTTTCTAGCAAAACTTCATTGTTCTGAATACGGATTACTGCTATCGGATTATAAAAAACAGCCGATTTTTTCCGTATTCTGTTTTGTATGAATTAATAAATATCCATTAGAGCTTTGAATTCTGGGCGGTATTCAAAATGCATCGTATCAAAATGCTTCCAACGCCCGCCCCAAATAAATCCGTGTTTTTCAAATGTATCGATTATGACTTTTGGAAAATTATTTTGATAGTCTTTATGCCACCGCCAATAATGACTTTGATTGGTGTTTAAATCAATAGCAATCCCATAAGAATGCATTGATAATCTATTTGTTCCAGCAATTTTTCTGTAATTAAATGTTCCAGAAGGATTATCTATAAATTTGAGTAAATTTGGATCTTTTTTGGCGAGTTCGTTTAGTTCATTGCTCACATTTCCAAAAGCATCAGCAGCTCCGTTTTTTGTGTTAAATTTAAACACTTTCCCACCAAAATCTTTAAGCCAAACTACTTCTGTGAGATTGTTTTTGATTTCGTTTAAATTT
>JAGAZK010000051.1 GCA_017940085.1 Campylobacter sp. | reverse complement strand
TTGTTTGATGATGATTTCATGGGCATTGTGTGGGGGGTCGAAACTGCCTGAAAAAATTGCGATATTCAATATTTTTTAACCTTAATTTTTGTAGAATTCTTAGCATTATACCAAAAAAGGATAAAAAATGGCATTAAAAGTTGCAATCAACGGCTTTGGCAGAATAGGCAGATGTGCAGCAAGGATTATTTTAAATAATCCTGATTATGAACTTGTGGCTATCAATGACACAGGCGAGCGAAAAATGACAAGATATTTGCTCAAATACGATTCAGTTCATGGAGAATTTAATCAAGAAATAAATATAATAAATGATGATTTTATCGAAGTTGGTGGCAAAAAAATTAGAGTTTATTCTACTAGAGAAATAAGTGATTTGGATTTGAGCGATATTGATGTTACGCTTGAATGCACAGGTAAATTTCTAACTACGCAAAAATGCGAAGCTTATTTACAACAAGGCTCTAAAAAAGTCGTTATGAGTGCTCCTGCTAAAGATGATACTCCAACTTTTGTCTTAGGAGTAAATTCAAACACTTACGCAGGTCAAAAAATCATCTCAAATGCGAGTTGCACGACAAACTGCTTGGGTCCAGTAACAAGAGTGCTTGAAGATAAATTTGGTATCCAAAAAGGTTTAATGACGACAATCCACGCTTATACAAATGGACAAAGTTTAGTTGATGTCAAATGTAGAGACCTAAGAAGATCAAGAGCAGCAGCTTTAAATATGATACCTACTACAACCGGAGCTGCAAAAGCTATGAAACTCGTAATGCCAAGCCTAAATGGCAAACTTCACGGACAAAGCATAAGAGTGCCAGTAGCTGATGTATCTATGGTAGATCTTACAGCAGTTTTAAACAAAAAAACAACCAAAGAAGAAATAAATGAAGCTTTTGTAGAAGCTAGTAAGACAAATTTGAAAGATATTTTGTGTGTAGATTTTGATGAGAGAGTTAGTGAGGATTTTACAACAAGCCCGTATTCAAGTATAGTAGCAGCTGATTTAACTCAAGTAATTTGCGATGATTTAGTTAAAATTATGGCTTGGTATGACAATGAGTGGGGATACAGTATGAGACTTGTTGAAATGGCTAAATTCATAAGCGAAAGGTAAAAATGAGCGAAATAGTTTCAGTAAAGGACTTGGATTTTAAAACTGGTAGCAAAGTGTTTTTGCGTTGTGATTTCAATACGCCAATGGACGAGTTTTGCAATATTACAGACGATAGAAGAATTAGATCTGCAATTCCTACTTTAAAATACCTAATAGATCAAGGTTGTTCTGTAATTTTAGCAAGTCATCTTGGACGCCCTAAAAACGGCTGGGATGACAAACTATCGCTAATGCCAATCGCTAAAAGAATGAGTAGACTTTTAGGAAGCGAAGTAATTTTAGCAAATGATGTAGTCGGCGAAGATGCAAAGAAAAAAGCAGCAAATTTAAAACCAGGCGACATTATGATGCTTGAAAATTTGCGTTTTGAAAAAGGTGAAACTAAAGACGATGAAAAACTCGCAAAAGAATTTGCCTCAATGGCTGATTATTTCATAAATGACGCTTTTGGCGTTTGTCATAGAGCTCATGCTAGTGTGCATGCGATTACTAAATTTTTTGATGAAGAGCATAGAGCTGCTGGATTTTTATTGATAAAAGAAATAGAATTTGGTCAAAATTTAATTAAAAAACCTAGCCGTCCTTTTGTCGCCGTAGCTGGTGGAAGCAAAGTTTCTGGCAAACTCCAAGCTCTTACAAACCTACTACCTAGAGTTGATAAGCTTATAATCGGTGGCGGTATGGCTTTTACATTTTTAAAAGCTATGGGCGAAGATATAGGAAATTCACTTTTAGAAGAAGATTTAATCGAAGAAGCAGCAAATATTTTAGTTCAAGGTAAAGAGCTTGGAGTGAAAATTTATTTACCAGTAGATGTAGTAGCAGCTCAGAGTTTTAGTAGCGATACAGCTATTAAATATGTCCCAGTTCAAGAAATACCCGCTGGTTGGATGGGATTAGATATTGGACCAGCTAGTGTGAGATTGTTTAAAGAAGCTTTAAATGACGCTCAAACAATTTGGTGGAATGGACCTATGGGCGTATTTGAGATGGATAAATTTAATAAAGGCAGTATAAAAATGAGCCACGCAATTGCCGAAAGCTTTGCGACCACAGTTGTAGGCGGTGGAGATACAGCAGATGTGGTAGAAAGAGCTGGAGATACAGATGAAATCACATTTATTTCCACTGGCGGTGGTGCAAGTTTGGAATTAATAGAAGGTAAAGAACTTCCAGGAGTTAGAGTATTATTAAGGGCTAGTGACGAATGATATATGCTGCAAATTTAAAATGCAATCACACAAGAGCAAGTTTTAATGAATACGCAAATAAATTAAATTTAGCTCTACAAAATACAGATAAAGTTGTAGTTTTTCCACCATTTAGTGCATTTTGCGAGAATAAATTTAAATTCACTCTTGGAGCCCAGAATTTTTATCCAGCCACAAATGGTTCATTTACGGGCGAAATTGGGGCTGATATGCTAAATGAATTTGGCATTAGAAGTGTCTTAATTGGACATAGCGAAAGACGAATTTTAGGAGAAAACGACACACTACTAAAAAACAAATTTAACTTCGCAAAAGAAAGAGGCTGGGATATTGTGTATTGTATAGGAGAAAGCGATATTGTGCGAATGAATGGCTCTACAGCAGGATTTCTCAGCTCTCAGCTTGAAATTATTGATGTATCGTATGAAAATTTAATCATAGCTTATGAACCAATTTGGGCGATAGGCACAGGCAAAAGTGCTTCAATAAACCAAATTGCCGAAGTTTTAGAGCAAATTAGCGATCTTACAAAAGCACCTTTGCTCTATGGTGGAAGTGTGAATCTAGGAAATATCAAAGAAATTTTATCTGTACCAAAATGTAGTGGAGTTTTAGTCGGCACAGCTTCGTGGGAAGTAGATAATTTCATACAAATGATAAAAGGATAATTTATGTTAATGCAAGGCAAAAAAGGCTTAATAGTAGGCGTAGCAAACAAAATGAGTATAGCTTATGGCATTGCAAAAGCTTGTCATGAAGCAGGAGCCCAGATAGCCTACACTTATCTAAATGATGCGATCAAAAAGCGAGTTGAGCCAATAGCAGCCGAACTTGGTTCAAATTTAATCTACGAACTCGATGTAAATAACCAAGCGCATTTAGATGATCTAAGCAAAAAAATCAAAGCTGATTTAGGGAGTATTGATTTTGTCGTTCATGCAGTAGCTTACGCACCAAAAGAAGCTTTAGAAGGAGATTTTTTAGATACAACTAAAGAAGCTTTTGAGATTGCGATGAATACGAGCGTTTATTCGCTTATTACACTCACAAAAGCTCTTATGCCAGTTATGAACAAAAATGGCTCAATTCTTACTTTAAGCTATCTTGGCGGAGATAAATATATCCCGCATTACAATGTAATGGGCGTGGCAAAAGCAGCACTTCAAAGCAGTGTGAGATATTTAGCAAGAGATCTTGGCAAAAACGAAATCCGCATAAACGCGATCTCTGCTGGTCCTATTAAAACTCTAGCAGCAAGTGGGATTGGGGATTTTAAAATGATTTTGAATTGGAATGAGCTAAACTCGCCCCTTAAACGAAATGTCAGCATAGAAGATGTCGGCAAAAGCGGACTTTATTTATTAAGCGATCTTTCAAGCGGTGTTACAGGCGAAATTCATTTTGTAGATGGCGGATACAATATCATGGGTATGGGCGATATAGGCAAGGATGATGAAGGCAAAACAGCCCTACTTTGGGATACGAAAACTAATTAAATTTAATCAAATTTTGACTAAATTTAATTAAATTTGGTCAAAATTTATTCGCTTTAATAAATTTACTATCAAAACTTAATCTAAATTTGCTTTACGATTTGCCGATATACCAAAGCAAAAAGGGGCAAATATGAAACTATCAAATATAAGCGTGGATAATAGCTTTTTTAATGCTAAAAATGATGTAATTTTCAGTGCCAAAACTGGCTCAAACGCTCAAAAATCAGCTTCTTCTTTTGATTTAGAGGCTCAAAATTCTCAAAAATATTCATCAAATGAACAAACAAACACAGCAAATTTAATCAGATTTTTTGACGGCAAAAACCAAGTAAATTTAAATTTATCCAACCAAAGCATAGATATTTTAAAATCATATTTTGATGAGAGCGATTTTATAGAGCTTGAAGATGGAAGCGTGGGGCTTAGCGGAGAAGCAAATGCTTATGTGGAAGGTTGGTTTAAAGATATTGCTTATACTCGTGGATACGCAGCAGCTGATGAAAACAATGACGGCACAGTCGATAAAGACGAGCTTTTAAATGTAAAAGGTTTTGCGGCTCAGTATTTTAATGCTAGTTTTAATGGCGATAGTTTAAATTTAAGCAATAGCTCAAATGCTGGGACTTATTTAAAAGGCTCAGATATTGCTCAATACGCTTCAAAAGACTTTTTTAAAGATACTTCAATTGAGGCTGTATTAGATAGAACTATACGAAGCGACAAAGACATGGATGGCAATCTTACTTGGTTAGAAAGTGCATCAAAGGGTGGAAAACTCGGCAATGCACTTGTTAATGATATTATGAATGCAGCTTATGCGGCCGTTACCCAAAAACCAATCGCTCAAGTCAGTGTCCAATACACAGAAGTTAAATTTTCTTATTCATCAGTTAGTTATTCAAAAGGCGTAAATGTCGGCACAAGCCAAATGAGCAATATCCAAAGACTATTTGGCGATAGAATAAAAGAGCTTTTGCAAAAATATCCAGAATTTGCTGCAATCATACAAAGCAATGAAAATATCAGTGAAAATACCCTAAAACAACTCAAAGAAGAATATAACAAAAGAGCAAAAGAATTTTTGCACTCCGTTACTGGATTTAGCGATAAATTTATTGATAATAGATTTTTTAATGCAAATCGCCTAAATTTGCAAAGCGTAGAAAGATTTGAGAGATTTGATATGGAATTTAGCATGTCTGTGCTAAAAGTAGATGTAAGAGCTTAACAATATATTCACAACAAATATAGTATAATTCCACACCAAATTTAGGATTTTTATGAAGAAAAAAATTATTATTGCTTGTGCTTTTATAGGTGTGGTTTTGGTTTTATATTTTGTATTTTTTAATAAACCAAAAGAACAAGCTATTATCACAGCAACAGTCAAAAAACAAAATTTAACCCAAAGCGTGGAAGCCGTGGGCGAAGTATTTGCTCAAAATTTAGTCGATGTGGGAGCTCAAGCAAGTGGTCAGATAAAAGAACTCTATGTCAAAGTCGGCGACAAAGTCAAAAAAGGCGACAAAATCGCTCAAATTGATCAAGTTACCCAGCAAAACAAATTAGATCAACAACTCTCAATGCTAGAAAGTCTCAATGCCAAACTAAATTCAGCCAATATTTCATACGAAGTAGCCAAACAACAATATCAAAGAGAGCAAAAATTAGCTGAATTTAACGCAAGTTCTAAAGAAAATTTAGAAAATTATAAAAATTCATTTAGCTTAGCTGGAGCAAATTTAAAAGAAATCAAAGCACAAATCGCACAAACGAAAATAGAAATAGAAACCGCAAAAACAAATTTAGGCTACACAAACATCACAGCTCCGCTTGATGGGACTATTGTTTCTGTGCCTGTAGAAATCGGACAAACTATAAATGCTGTCCAATCTACACCAACTGTGGTAAATATCGCAGATCTTACTAAAATGGAAATCAAGATGAAAATTAGCGAAGGCGATATTACCAAAATCAAAGTCGGTAATGAAGTCATTTATAGTGTGCTTTCAGAAACTTCCAAAAAACTAAAAGGCAAAATTTCTTCAATTGATCCCGGTCTTACCACGCTTAGCGATGGCGGATATTCATCAAGCTCTAATTCAAATTTAGGCTCTAGCTCATCAGCAGTTTATTATTATGCAAAAGTCAAAATCGATAATGACGATGAGTTTTTGCGTATAGGTATGACTACACAAAACACAATTATAGTCAATCAAATAAAAGACGCAATTGTCGTGCCAACTCTAGCTATCAGGACAGATGAAGAAGGCTCATTTGTGCTTATCAAAGACAAAGACACAATCCAAAAAGCAAGAGTTGAAGTAGGTATCACTACTGATATAAACACTCAAATAATAAGTGGCTTAAATGAAGGTCAAGTAGTAGTTTTATCTCAAATCAGCAATGACGAAATAAACGCTATAATCGGCAAAACAAGAGCAAGAATGAGATTATGATAAAGCTTATAAATATTACAAAAAGCTTTCAAAATGGCAAAACTATAGTTTTGCAAGATATTAATTTGCAAATCCAAAAAGGCGAATTTGTCGCTATTATCGGACAAAGCGGGAGTGGAAAATCCACTTTGATGAATATTTTAGGCTGTCTTGATACGCCAAGTAGTGGAAAATACTTGCTTGATAATAAAGACATAAGCAAATTTGACCTTGATGGATTATCAAATTTAAGACTTAAAAAATTTGGTTTTATTTTCCAAAGATACAATTTATTAAACTCAAATGATGCCAAAACAAATGTAGCATTGCCCGGTATTTATGCAGGGATCGGCAAAAAAAGCAGATTTGATAGAGCAAAAAAGCTTTTAAATATGCTAGGAATGCTTGATAAAGCTGATTCAATGCCAAATCAATTAAGTGGCGGCCAACAACAAAGAGTTAGCATAGCAAGAGCCTTAATGAATGGCGGAGAAATTTTGCTTTGCGATGAGCCTACTGGAGCGCTTGATAGCAAAAGTGGCTTAAATGTAATGGAGATTTTAAAAGAACTTCACAAACTTGGGCGAACAATTATCGTGGTTACTCATGATCCAAATATCGCATCTTGGGCAAACCGCACAATAGAGATTAAAGACGGGAAAATCATTAGCGATACGACCAAAAACGATGAAATTTACGCCTTTAAAGACGATAAAACTACTTTAGAAAATGGATTTAGCAATATCAAAGATAGATTGAGCGAAGCTTTTAGTATGTCGCTTGAAGCTATAAAGGCTCATAAATTAAGATCGTTTTTAACTATGCTTGGGATTATTATTGGTATTACTTCTGTGATTTGCGTGGTCGCTCTTGCCAAAGGCTCACAAGAGAAAATTTTAAGCGATATAAATAGCATGGGGACAAATACGATAAATTTATTCCCAGGCAAAGGTTTTGGTGATCCAAATGCTGCTAAAAACAAAAATTTCACTCTTGAAGATGCAGTTATGCTCTCAAAACTTGATTTTATCGAATACGCCACACCTATAGCTCAAACAAGCGGTCTTTTGATGTATAAAAACCAAAGTGCAAACTCAAATTTAAGAAGTGGTAGCGAAAATTCTCTCAAAACAACTGGAGTTAAAATCGTTCAAGGCAGAGATTTTGTCAAATCCGACATAGATAATTACGCTTCAGTTGTGATAATTGATCTAAATGTCAAACAAACATTTTTTGCAAACGAAAATCCAGTTGGCAAAGTGATTTTATTTGACAAAAAACCTTTTACGATAATTGGCGTAGGCAAAAGAGATGAAGGTGCTTTTGGGGGAGAAAATTTGACTATTTATGTCCCTTACAGCACGACAATTAGCAAAATCACAGGCGATTATAATTTGCGTTCAATCCTTCTCAAGCTCAAAGACGGCGTAAATTCACAACTTGCTGAATCCACAATAAGTCAAATTTTAAGAGTTAGAAGAGGTGGCGATGATTTTCACATGAGAAACTCAGATAGTATCATGCAAACTGCCAAAAGTGCCACTGATACGATGAGTTTGCTAATATCAGGAATCGCTCTTATTTCTTTGATGGTTGGTGGAATTGGCGTGATGAATATTATGCTTGTTAGCGTGATTGAGCGAACCAAAGAAATCGGCATAAGAATGGCAATAGGTGCTAAAGGTAGCGATATAATGATACAATTTTTAATAGAATCTGTGCTTTTGTGTGCCTTTGGTGGGCTAATTGGAGTGAGTCTAGCTTATGGGATTGGATTTATTTTTAATTTGATAGTGAGCAAATTTAATATGATTTTTAGTTTGGGATCTGTTTTTATAGCTTTTGGGATTTCTACTTTAATAGGCATAATTTTCGGATATATGCCAGCCAAAAATGCCTCAAAACTAAATCCTATTGATGCACTTTTAAGGGAATAAATGAAGCAAATTTATTTAATTTTGATAGTTTTTTTATTGGCTGGGTGTGCTAGTAAGGATTTGGATTATTCGCCAAAAGATATTTACAAAGACTATAACGCATCTTGGCAATATGATTTTAATAGCACTAGATTAAATAATTTAATTAAAATGGCTATAGAAAAAAACGAAGATTTAGCTATAGCAACACTAAATTTAAACATAGCCCTAAGAAGAGCTGGTCTTTCAAGACAAGATTTATTGCCAAGTTTTAGTGCTGGTTTTGGGGGCAGTTTGAATAGAAATGTCAATATGAGCGATAGTTGGAAAAAAGGCTTTAATAGCGAATTTGCTCTGTCTTGGCAGCTTGATATTTTTGGCAAACTTTACGATGCGTATGAGAGCAAAAATTACAATGCTCTAAAAAGCTCACTTGATTTAAAATCTGTGCATTTAAGCGTGGTAAATTCAGTAATAGATGAGTATTTTCATATACTTTATTTAAATGACAAAATATCAAATTTAAGCTCAAATTTGACAAATTTAGAACAACTCCACCAAATCATACAAATCAAATTTCAATATGGCAAAGAATCAAAACTCTCACTCGCTCAAAGCTCACAAAATTTATTAAATTTACGCAATTCTTTATTGAGTGCTCAAAAAGAGCTTCAAAGTGCGTATGAAAATCTAAATAATCTCACTGACAATAAAGATAAATTTGATGATGAAAAATTATCAAATTTAGCCTTAAGTGAGCTTGATTTGGGGATTGAGATTGGCGATGACATAGAATTAAAATGGCTTGAAAATATACAAAACCGCCCAGATATTAATGCGGCTCTATCGGCTTTAAATGCTGGATTTTATGATTATAGAGCTTCTAAAAAAGCATTTTTGCCAAGTGTGAGTTTGGGTGCAAGTCTTAGCGATAGTGATGAAAAATTTCACAAAGCTTTTGGATTTGAGTTTTTTAGTTCAAATTTGCGTGTAAATTTGCCATTTTTGGATTATTTTAGACTAAAAGATAATCTTAAAATTTCAGAATATGAGTTTGAAATTTTGCGTTTAAATTACGAAAAAGCTCTCAAAAACGCCATAAATGAGACGATTAAATTTGCTAATTTTTACATAAACGATAAAACTATTTTAGAAAATATGCAAAATATTGTCTTAGAAAATGAGCAAATTTTGCAAATCTATGAGCATAAATACGAGCTTGGCGGGGCTGAATTAAAAGATTTTTTGGAAGCTAAAAATAATTTTATTAATTCCCAAAACTCACTTATAAACCAAAAATATATCTTGCTTAGCGATAAAATCAGCTTTTTGCGTTCAAGCGGGTCTGAGTGAGATTTGATGCTAGATTTTTAATTAAATTTAGTCTTTTTTGCATAATTATTTTTGGACTAAATTTAGCCTACGAATACAAAAATTTTAAAGATTTTTCAAAAAATTCGCCTATTGTTTTAGATGCGATTGTCTTACAAAACTACCAAAAAATTGGCAAAAACGGCAACAAATATTTTGTTTTGAAATTAAAAAGTGATGAATTTTCATTTTATACAACAAGTAAATTTAAAATCAATTCTAAATTTATAAAAGCCACTTTAAATCCCACAAAAGTGAGCTTCAAAGATTATCTCTCAAAGACATTTTATATGCCAAATTTATCACTCAAACCTATACAAAATAAATCAAATTGGAGATTAAATTTAAGCCAAAAAATAACCCAAAATCACCAAAATCCAAAAATTGCTGAGCTTTATTCGGCTTTGTATTTAGCCACGCCAATTTCAAAAGAGTTAAGACAAAATGTTACAAACTGGGGAATTGCCCATATTATCGCAATTAGCGGTTTTCATTTGTCTTTGCTTTTTGCTATGTTGTTTTTTGTTTTTAAGCCGATTTACAAACCTCTTCAAAAAAAGTTTTTTCCATATAGGGATTTGAATTTTGATATTTCTTTATTTATTTTTAGTGGGGCGATTTTTTATTTGTGGATTTTGGATTTTACGCCGAGTTTTTTTAGATCTTTGATTATGGGAATTGTCGGATTTATCTTTATTTGCAGGGGAATTAAGATTTTTGCTATAGAAAATCTTTTTATTTGTATAGCTTTGGCTGTGAGTTTTTGCCCAAATTTAATCTTTTCTTTGGGATTTTATTTTTCTTGTTTGGGTGTGTTTTTTATATTTTTGTATATCAAATACTTTGGCGATACAAATGATTTAAAAAACCCATTGAAAATATTTTTGCACTCTTTGGGACTGAGTATTTTTGTGTATTTTTGTATGAATGTGCCAGTTTATTATTTTTTTCATTCAGCTAGTTTGTTTCAACTTAGCGTGATTGTTTTGGGATATGTTTTTGTCGTGTTTTATCCAATAAGCATAATCGCACATTTATTTGGTTTTGGAGATTTTTTAGATATTTATTTATTAAATTTTTTAGAATTCGCTAATGAACAAACCCAAATTTATATCTCATCATGGCTTTTTATTTTGTTTAATTTATCTTTGTTTTTAGCGATTAAATTTAGACTTGTTGGGCTAATAATTGCTTTGTTTGGCGGAATTGTTTATTTTTTTGCATTTTTAAGTGGTTGAGTTTAATTTAGCTTGCAAAGCCTCATGGACTAAAACTTTTGCTAAAACTCTTTCTTCTTTGATAAGTAAGAAATTTTCGCCCAAACTCTCAAAAAGTTCTCTTTCAGCTCCAGTATAGCGAATAATAGTCTTGACATTTAGACCAAAATCATAAATAGCACTTGTAATCATATCAATTTTTCTTTCATTTTGGACAGCTAGAATTATTGCTGAGCAGTTTTTAGCACCTATTTTTTCTAATGTAGAAATCTTAGCTGCACTGCCATAAAATATATTTTCTCCTCTTTTTCGCCCAAGTCTTACTAATGAAATATCGCTCTCAAGCACCAAATAAGGCAATCCTTTGGCTTTGAGTCTTGAGACTACTTCTTGACCAAGCCTTCCATATCCGCAAACTATAAAATGCTCACTCAAATCATCGGTTTTGATTTTTGTGTATTCTTTGGTATCTTCTTCAGTGCTTTCTAATTTATCAGCAATTAGGCTTAAATTTTTAAGAATAAAAGGCGAGATTATCATAGACAAAATCGTAACAGTTGTAAGAATTTGAGCAGTTTGGAAATCTAACATTTTGTTTGAGCCAAGAATTGCAAAAATTGCTAAAGCAAACTCACCTATTTGAGATAAGCTAAAAGCTGTTTTTATCGCCACTCTCTTTTTTTGTTTTACTATCAAAATAATTGCTACCACAACAGCTTTTATAAGCATAACATCAATCAAAACAATCAAAATTTGAACGATATTTTGTGCAATAACTAAAAAATTTATTTGTATGCCAACTGTGATAAAAAATAATCCCAAAAGCAAGTCCCTAAATGGGATTAAATCCGCTTCAATTTGTTGTTTGTATTGAGTCTCTGCTAATAGCATTCCAGCCAAAAATGCCCCCAAAGTATGGCTAAATCCAAGATGTGAAGCAAAAAAACTTGCCCCCACAACAGTAAATAAAATAGTCGCTACAAAAATTTCTTGAGACTTTGTCCTAACCACAAAATACAAAATCCAGTTAAAAATATATCTACCAATCACAAACAAAGATGCAATCAAAATCAAAGCACCAATTGTTGTAGTAATAAGCAATTCGCTCACAGAAGTATTTTTTGATGTAAAAATATCTATCATCAAAAGTATCGGAATCGCCGCAATATCTTGAAAAAGCAGTATTCCAAGAGCTTTTCTGCCATAAATTTGACTGATATTTCCGCTATCATTTAGTATTTTTAAAACTATGGCTGTAGAGCTCAAAGACAAAGCAAGTCCGACAATAATGGCTGTTTGTTGATTTATACCAAATACATATCTTGCTATGAGAGTAAAAACAAATCCAGTAATTAAAACCTGAAAAGCCCCATTTATAAAAACATCTGTTTTCATTGACCACAAATGCCGTATGCTAAACTCAAGTCCTATGCTAAACATCAAAAAAACTATACCAAACTCAGCGATATAATAAAGATTTTCATCATAAGTTATATCAAATATTTTTGAAATCACTATGCCAGTAAAAATATAGCCGATGATTGTAGGGATACTAAAATATTTAAGTATTACATTTAATACAACAGCACAAGCTACTGCTGATAGAAATATGATGAGAAAATTTTCCATTTATTTTAGAAATATTAAATCAAATTTTTCTTTTCTTTTGACAAGAGATTTTTTATTTTTGGTAAATTCTTCCAAAGCCGCTCTTAGCTCGTCTAATTCTGACTCATATTCTTGAATTTGTGCTTTTAATCTCAAAATTACATCAACTCCAGCCAAATTTACTCCCAAATCCCTAGTCAAACGCAAAATCATTTTAATTCTGTCTAGGTCTTTTTCGCTATAAAGTCGCATTTTGCCATCTGTTCTTGATGGCTCGACTAAACCTTCTCTTTCGTATTGCCTAAGAGTTTGAGGGTGGATATTTAAAACCTTAGCAACGACACTGATTAAATAAACAGGTTCTTCGTAATTGTGCATAAGAAATCCTTATAGCTTTGTTTGGAGAGCTTCTTTTAGCTCAGGATCCAAAGAATCCACATCTGGCAAAATCACGCTGACTTGCAAATACAAATCCCCATAAATTTTGCTATCTATATTCTGAACGCCATAGCCTTTGAGTCTGATTTTTTGCCCATTTTTTGAATTTGGTGCGATTTTTAAATTTACTTCTTTTTTAAATGTTTTTACACTTACACTTCCGCCAAAAAGTGCAGTTTTGAGCGGAATTTCTATTTTTGAATACAAATCATCGCCTTCTCTTTTGTAGCTTGGATCTGGCTCAATTTTCACGCTCAAAAGCAAATCCCCTTGCCCTGCTCTTGTAGTTTTACCTTTGCCTTTTAGTCTTAAGATTTTGCCATCTGTAATTCCAGCTGGGATTTTGACTTTAAATGTGCTTCCAGATACTTTTATGCTATATTCTCCACCTAAAACTGCTATTTTAAAAGGCACAGTTACGCTAGATTTTGTATCTAGCGAAAAATCATCAAAACCAGTAGATGAAAATCTACTTCCGCCACCAAATCCGCTAAATCCACTAAAACTACCACTAAATCCACCACCAAAAATCGAATTAATAATATCTTCGAAATTTGCATTTCCTTGATTTCTAGTAAAATCATGGAAACTTTGCCCACCAAACATATTATCGCCATAAGTATCGTATTGACGGCGTTTGTTTGGATCATTTAAAATCTCATAAGCAGCATTGATTTCTTTAAATTTTTCTTCTGCACCAGCGTCTTTATTGATGTCTGGGTGGTATTGTCTAGCAAGTTTGCGATAAGCTTTTTTGATTTCTTCTGCGGATGCACCTTTAGAAACGCCCAAAGTTTCATATAAACTATTATTCATTATATTGCTCCGCTTATTAAAATTTACACCGATTATAGCATAAAACTTTAGTCTAAGTCAATCAAGTTTGAATAAATTTGAGCCAAATTTAGACTAAATTTAGTTCAAATTTGATTTAAATTTAATTCAAATTTTAATTATTTTTTTATTTATATTTCGTTTATTGCTTAGATATTATAATTTCGCAATTTTATTTAAAAGGTCAAAAAATGAAAAAACTCATTTTATCTTTAGGGCTGTGCTGTGCGATTTGCTTTGGTGATACGATTTATTTTCAAGATGCACCAAAATCTCCTAATAGAGCAAATCCAAGCGAAAATCCAAATACGATTTTGTCTTATCACAGCAGTCTTTCTGGGGCTAAACAATCAGTTGTAAATATCTCAACTACAAAAATGATAAAAAATGCAGCCGCATTTCCGTTTGATGATCCGATTTTTGAGCAGTTTTTTGGCTTTAAATTTAAAACTCCACAACAAAACCAAAAAGCCACATCTCTTGGCTCTGGAGTGATTATTTCAAAAGATGGTTATATCGTTACAAACTCACATGTCGTAGAAGATAGCGATGAAATTATCGTAACAATCCAAAATTCATCTAAAGAATACAAAGCCAAATTAATCGGCTCAGACAACAAAACCGATATTGCAATCATCAAAATCGAAGCTTCAAATTTGCAAAGCATCAAATTTGCAGATAGCTCGACTTTGCTCGAGGGAGACATTGTTTTTGCGATAGGAAATCCTTTTGGTGTCGGAAATAGCATTACTCAAGGCATAGTTTCAGCTCTGAATAAAGATAATATCGGCTTAAATCAATACGAAGATTTTATCCAAACAGACGCTAGTATCAATCCAGGCAATAGCGGTGGAGCTTTGGTAGATAGCAGAGGTGCTTTGGTGGGTATAAATTCAGCAATTTTAAGCAGAAGCGGTGCAAACAACGGCGTAGGATTTGCAATCCCATCAAATATGGTAAAAGAAATTGCCCAAAAGCTTATCC
>JAGAZK010000050.1 GCA_017940085.1 Campylobacter sp. | reverse complement strand
GTTACTGCTCAAAAAGGCAATATTGATCCAAATTTTGATGCTGCCAAACTCGCTATTGCAGCTGGTGCTAGTTTTGTAGGGAGAGAAACTGTTATCAATCCAAATAGAATTGAAAAATTATTTATCGAAGGCTTTAAACATAAAGGTTACAGCTTTTTTGATATTTTCTCAAACTGCCATATAAATTTGGGTAGAAAAAACAAAATGGGTGAAGCTACTCAGATGATCGAGTGGATCAACAATCGAGCTGTAAGTAAAGTCAAATTTGACACTTTGAGTGACGAAGAAAAAGCAAGAGTATTTCCTACTGGTATTTTGCACCAAGATACTAGCCATAGTGAATATTGCGAAGCTTACGATATAGCAAGACAAGCCTATATGAACAAAGGTAAAATCAATTTTGAGGAGATAAAATGAGTTTGGCTGAATTAAGATTTGTCGGTGTTGGCGGACAGGGCGTAATACTTGCAGGCGAAATTTTATCTGCTGCTAAAATTGCAGATGGTGGATATGGTGTCAAGGCTTCAACTTATACTTCTCAAGTGCGTGGTGGTCCGACTAAGGTTGATATTTTGCTTAGCGATGATGAAATCAAATATCCTTATGCAAATGAAGGCGAGATCGGCTTTATGCTTGCAACTGCCCAAAAAAGTTATGATGCGTTTAAAGAAGGCGTAAAAGAAGGCGGTGTAATCGTGGTAGAGCCAAATTTAGTAACACCAAGCGAAGAAGACAAAAAACGCTGGAAAATTTATAATATTCCTATTATTTCAATCGCAAAAGATGAAGTTGGCAATGTGATTACTCAAAGTGTAGTTGCACTTGGTGTAGCCATTGAATTTACTGGCGTTATGGATAAAGAAAAAGTTAGATCCCAAATGCTCTCATCTGTCCCAGAAAAAGTAAAAGAAGCCAACAACAAAGCCTATGATTTGGGCTTAAAATACGCTGCACAAGCAAAAAGCGGTAATTAAATTTAATTCCCCCTTCTCTTAATAAAAGCGAATCCGAAATCTCTCGGGTTCGCTCAAAGGTTTGTTTTGAGATTAATTTTTAAGATTTTTGCTTTATTTTTTGCTTTAGTTGTATTTTGTATCGTTTTTTATATTGATAAAAACAGTATTTATGGTATAGACGAAAACGAAAATCGCACAAAAATTTTCATTTTTAAAAAAGTAGTTTATGAGAGATTTTCTAAATTTAATGGCAAAATACAGCAATTTCACAAAAATACAGGTAAAATTGCTCTTGAATACAATATAAAAAATGGACTTAGGGAAGGAAATCATACTATTTTTTATCCAAATGGACAAAGCAAAAAAATTATTCAATTTAAAAACAATATCCCAAATGGTGATTTTATCGGTTTTTATAAAAATGGAAATTTAAAATATAAAGCTATTTTGCTAGATGGAAAATTGCATGGCAAAGCTTTATTTTGGTATGAAGACGGCTTAAAAGCGGGTGAATGTGAGCTAAATATGGATAAATTTGTTTATTTAACCCAATATCACCAAAATGGGCAACTTAAATTAGATGTCAAATTTGACAAAGGTGAGCCAATTTTTTTAAAACAATATGATAAAAACGGCTCTTTAATGAAATTAATAGACATCTCAAAGATTGCCCATGCTAAATTTGACAAAAAAAATCAGACAAAATATCACAAAAATGGTCAAATTTGGTTTGAAAGTATTGTAAAAGATGGAAATTTGAGCTTTTTTAGACAATACGATGAAAATGGAAATTTAGAAGAATTTATTGATTTAAGAGAAAACTTCTGATTTTAAACTTATAATAATTAGCAGCTCAACTTGCACTGGTTGCAAAAAATGTATAGATAATTGTCCAGTAAGTATTTTGGAAATAAAAGATAATGTTGCTTCAGTAAAAAGTTTGCAAAATGGAAAATGTATCGATTCCAAATAGTGTGAAAAATCTTGTCAAATGTCTGCAATTAAAGTGTATTGTTAATAAATTTAACCAAATCTAGCGAATTTGTCCGTTTCCGCGAATAATGTATTTGTATGTAGTAAGCTCAGCTAATCCAACTGGACCTCTAGCGTGAAGTTTATTTGTGCTTATACCGATTTCTGCACCAAATCCAAACTCTCCGCCATCATTAAATCTTGTGCTAGTATTTGCAAATACACAAGAGCTATCAATTTGGCTCAAAAATTTCTCACAAACGCTGTAGTTTTCGCTAACCACAGCTTCGCTATGACCAGAACCAAATTTACCAATATGCCAAATTGCTTCGTCTAAATCTGCCACAATTTTGATATTTAGTTTATAATCTAAATATTCAGTAGCGAAATTTTCATCATTTGCAATTTCGCAAGGAATAAATTTAGCCGTATTTTCACAGCCAAAAATTTGAGTATTAAATTTATCAAGCCCAGCTTTTAAATTTGGCAAAAATTCTTTAGCGATATTTTTGTGAATTAAAATTGTCTCAGCTGTGTTGCAAGTGCTTGGGCGTGAGCATTTGGCATTTATACAAATATCTAAAGCCTTGTTTAAATCAGCATCTTTATCCACAAAAATATGACAAATTCCTTTATCGTGTTTAAGCACAGGAACTGTCGCATTTTCGCAAACAAATTTAATCAAATTTGACCCACCTCTTGGCACGATTAAATCCAAATATTTGTCCATTTTGACTAAATTTACTATTTCATCTCGCGAAATATCTAGATACACGATACAATCGCAGTTTATATTAAATTCTCTAAATGCATCTTTTATACATTTCATGATAGCCAAATTTGTATTTTTAGCTTCTTTTCCGCCTTTTAAGGCACAAGCATTGCCACTTTTTATACAAAGTGCGGCGATTTCTGCTGTAATATTTGGACGAGATTCGTAAATGACAGCGATGTTTCCGATTGGGACACTGATTTTTTGTATTTTTATACCGCTTTTTGCAATCCAACCCTTATGGACTATGCCTAAAACTTCTGGTAAATTTGCTATTTCTTCTAGGCTTTGGGATAGTGAATTTATTCGTTTTTCATCGAGCAAAAGCCTATCTTTGATAGATGAGCTTAAATTTGCATTTTGTTCTAAATCAAGCAAATTTGCTTTTATAATTTTATTTGAGTTTTGGGAAATTTTTTGTGCTATTTTTATGATTAGATCGCATCTAGTAGTTGCGTTTAAGTTTAAAATAGACGAATTTCTTAGATTTTTTAGTGATTCCATATTTTTACCTATTTTTCAAGAAAATTTTGGTAAATTTTACGACTAAAATGCTTTAAATTTAATAATGGAGACAATATGAGTAAGATTTACGATATTATCGTCATAGGTGGCGGTCCATTTGGTATAGCTTCTATTGTGGAGGCTAAAAGAGAGGGCATTAATGATATTTTGTTGCTTGAAAAAGGTGAAAATCACTCTCAAACTATACGCAAATTTTATAAAGATGGCAAGAGAGTAGATAAAGAATACAAAGGACTTGATAGCCAAACAAAAGGAAGTGTTGTGTTTTTTGATGGCACAAAAGAAACTACTTTGAATTATTTTGATGCTTTGTTAGAAAGCGGTAAAATTGATGCTTTGTTTAATACAGAAGTAGAAAGTGCTAAAAAAACTGGAGAATTTTTTACTGTTTATACTTCAAAAGGCGAGTTTCAATCAAAATATGTTTTGATCGGCATAGGCATTATGGGCAGACCAAACAAACCTAGCTACAAAATACCAGCTTCGATTAATGCAAAAGTAAATTTCAATCTAAATTCTTGCAATGAAAATGAGAAAATTTTAGTTGTAGGTGGTGGAAATTCGGCCGCTGAATATGCAGTAGAGCTTGGCAAATACAACACAGTAACGCTTTGTTATAGAAAAGACAAATTTACTCGATTAAACGAAACAAACGAAAAACAAGTATATGAAAGCCAAAAAGAAGGCAAGTTAGAATTAAAAATGGGCTTTGATATTGATAGTTTGGACGATGAAAATGGCAGCGTGAAAGTAAATTTTACAAATGGAAGTAGTGAAATTTATGATAGAGTGATTTATGCTATTGGTGGCTCGACTCCGGTTGATTTTTTGGAAAAATGCGGTGTTGAGATGAAAGATGGAAGCGTAAATTTAGACGAGCACTTACAAAGCAATATTCCAGGTCTTTTTATAGGTGGCGATATTGCTAGTAAAAAAGGTGGCTCAATAGTCGTAGCTATCAACGACGCTCATCAAGTAATTAGCTTCATAAGCGAAAAATAGTGAAATTATTTTATATAATATTTTTTGCACTATTTTTTGTCGCTTGTCAAAATGACGGCTTAAAATTTGAAAATTTGCCTAAAAACGAGCAAGAAAAATATATCTTAAAAAGCGATTTAGAGCATTTTAGTAAGTATATTTCCGTAAGCTCAAATGAGATTGATATTAACGCAGAGCCAATATCAGGCGATGAAGAAGAATTAAAAGACAAAATATTAAATCTAAGAGCCACTTCTCAACAGCTTTTTGCCGATAATGTCGAGCTTACAAACAAAAATTTAGAATTATTATACAAAATCAAAAATCTTGAAAATATGTCAAATTTAGACAAAAATACAGACAATTTAGGCGATTTTAAAAAAATCCAAGATGAATTAAAAGACAAAATATCTGAGCAAAACGAAAGAATTAGTGAGCTTGAAAAAAACAATGTCCAAAATGTAAATTTATACGAACAACAAATCGTTGATTTGCAAAACAAAATAGATTTACTCGAATCTAGCGATATTTCAAGCCAATCAGAAATTGCTCAAATGATTAAAAGTGAAAGAGCTAAATTTGCTCCAATTAGTGAAGAAAATAAGCTTTTGAAATTTCAAGTCCAGACGCTTAAAAACAACCTAAATAGCATTTATGTAGATCTCAATAAACAAATTCAAAACAAAGACACCCAAAATGCAGATTTAAGAAATGAAATTTACCAAAAAGACAAGCAAATAAGCGATCTTTTGGTATCTCACACAAATGAAATTGTAAATATCCAAAACCAAAACTCAAGCACTATTTCTAAATTTGAACAAGAATTAAATTTGCTCAAAAAACAAAATCAACAAAATATTGATGAAAAAAATCAGCAAATCAGTGAGCTAAAATCACAAATTTCAGCACTCCTAAAGGTGCAAAATACAGATAATTCAGACATACAAAATGCCAAAAATACACAAAAAGATATTGATAAGAAAAAATTTGCTCATCTTGAAGAGATTTACAAAAAACAAATCCTTGAACAAAACCAAACAATTGCTGAATTAAATGGCAAAATTCTTGCATTAAAAAGCGAATTTGACAATGAAATAAAAACCAAAAATGCTAATTTTGCCAAAGCTTTAGATGATTTTAAAAAAAGAGCTATAAATATCGAAAATAACGCCACAAAAACTAAATTTCAAGATGAAATCAATAAATTAAACTCAGATCTTAAAAACAGCCAAAATGCTTTAAATTTAGCAAATTTAGAGCTTAATAAATTAAAAAATCCAGATAATAAAACCATAAAAAATTATGAAATTTTAGAAGAAAAAATTACAAATTTAAATGCTGAGATTTTTAATCTAAAAGAGCAAATCATCAAGCAAAACGCTACTCACAAAGATGAAATTCAAAAAATCAATTCAAAAAAACAAACCGAGCTAGATGAGCAAAAAAAATATTATGAAACAATGATAAATTCATATCAAAAAAATATCACAAAAGACACCAAATGACACTACTTCAGCCAAAAACCGGTTATCGCTACAATAGCGATTCTTTATTTTTGTATTATTTTATCAAAAAACAATCTCGCTTAAATGGCGAAGTTTTAGATGTGGGTTGCGGTTGTGGAGTAGTAGGACTTTTGTTAAAAAGAGATTTTCCTAAAATCAATCTCACAGCTCTTGATATACAGCCACTAAACTGCGAAATAACCGCACTCAATGCCAAAAAAAATAATTTAGATATTAAAACGATTTGCGATGATTTTGTTAATTTTAAATGTGAGCAAAAATTTGATTTTATCGTATCAAATCCACCTTTTTATGAAATGGGATCAAGCAGTTCTGATTTGCACAAAAATATAAGCAGATCAGCTCACAATTTAGAATTTAATAATTTTTGCAAAAGTGCAAATTCTTTGATAAAGCCAAAAGGAGTGCTGTATTTTTGCTATGATCCAAGATTTTTAGATATGGTTTTGCAAGTTTTGGGTGAATACAAATTTAAACTCACAAAACTTAAATTTATTTATCCAAAAAAGTCAAAAATCGCTAAATTAGCATTATTTGAAGCTAAAAAAAGCTCAAAATCATTGTGCGAGATTTTGCCAGATTTGATTGTGATGAAAAAGAAAAAATTTAGTAAAAAAGCCAAAAAAGTATTTAAAATCGCAAACACAAAAAGTGTCAATTATGAATAAATTTGATTTTAAATTTGATAGTTTCAAATGCGAAATTTGCGGTGGCAAGTGTTGTATTGGAGAGAGTGGTTTTATTTGGCTAACTCCAGATGAGATTAAAAATTTAGCTGAATTTTTAGGAATTAATATCCAAAAATTCAAAGAAATTTACACACAAAAAATCGGCGTTAGAATTAGTTTAAAAGAAAAAGAGTATAATGACGAACTTGCTTGTATTTTTTTTGATGAGATTAAAAAAAATTGCAGTGTTTATGAGGCTCGTCCAAATCAGTGCAAGAGTTTCCCATTTTGGGATTATTTTAAAGAAAATTATGAGGAATTAGAAAAAGAATGTATTGGCGTAATGCGTTGTTGATATTGGTTTTGGTGTTTTTCACAGCTTGTGTAAATTCGCCCCAAAAACAAAATAAATTTGATTTTAATGCCACGCTCAAAGAAGAAAGGCAAAGTGATGATTATTTGATTTTGCAATCATTATTTGCTTTGCATTATGGCGATGCAAATGGAGCACTAGACGGCTTTGATCAACTCTATAAAAAAACAAAAAACAAAACTTATCTCAAAAAAGCCATAGAAATCGCATTTGTTACCAAAAACGACAGGCTTTCAGATTACATAAAATCGTCCCAAAAAGCACTTTCAGATGATGAAGATTTTATGCGAATTAATATTGGATATTATTTGATGAATGGGCAAATCGCACCAGCTAAAAAAATAAGCCAAAAATTATTAAATTATGATTCAAATAATTCATCAAATCATAATATTATCGGCACTATTTATGTGATAGAAAATGATTTAAATGCAGCATTGAAAGAATTTGAAAAGGCTTATGATTTAGAGCAAAATGAAGATAATTTACTCAAAATGGTAGATGTTTTGAGCAAGCTTGGTCGTAATGATGATGCTAAAAATTATTTGATAAATTGGAAAGAAGAAAATGGCTGCACACAAAGCGTTTGCCTATCTTTGATAAATCTTTATTCAAAAGAAGAAAATTTTACAAAAATAGTTGAACTTTATATTGATTTATATAAAATTTATAGCGAAACAATTTATCTTCAAAGTGCGCTTGGAGTATTTATATACAAAAAAGATTATTATGGAGCTAAGCAGCTTTTAGAAGAGTATGGATTTAACAATAAAGCTTTGATGGATTTGTATGCGACTTTGGGCGAGAAAGACAAAGCTTACGATAT
>JAGAZK010000049.1 GCA_017940085.1 Campylobacter sp. | reverse complement strand
GGTGTTCTAGATTTTAGAATGTCAGTTTCAATTCCAGAATAAGCAACTTGCAATTTAGACAAAGCTTTAGTTTCATCTACTGATGATAAATGGCCTATAAAGAAATTCTCTGTTTGTACAAGCAATTCTCCACTTATAGTTGATGGAGATTGTGTTGAATACACCATTCCAATATGAAACTTTGCACCTTCCTTTGCAAATCGACTGTAGACATCTTTATTTCCATTAGTTGTAGGAGGAAAAAGGTTATGTGCTTCTTCAAAATATAACTGTATATAGGATTCTCCTAAGTCATTAGCTACAAACTTTTTCTCTTGCATCACGAAAACAGCCTTTGAAAGAATATTTGAAAAATATTCTCTTATATTGTCATCTGCATTTCCAAGGTCCAAAATAATAGTCTTTCCTTTGTTTAAGGCAGCCAAAATGTTTTCGATAAAGTTCTCAGCATTAGGAGAATGATAAATACGATATTTTGAGATTAATGCAGGACCAGCACTGCCTGTTGAAACTGGAATCAAAAAATTCAATAGATTCATAGAATCAGCATCAAATAACGGATTTTTGTTTGAATCTTTTAATTCTTCCTTATTTGTTCTCATATAATCAACTATGGTTTTATATTCAGAATATAAGGAATCAAAAGTATTTGGTTGATCAGGAGTTGCCCCTCCATAAACTTTATTCCTAACTTCTTTTGAAAATCCTGGAGTTAAATCAAAGACATATTGCCCAGCTCTTAGTTTTATCTTTTTGAGCAACTTGTCTTCTGAAACTGAATATCCCGCTTTATAAAGTATTGTCCAATATATTTGTATTTTTCTTATAGTTCGTATTTTTTCTCTATCTTCCATCTCTTGTAATTCTTCATACGAAGGTAATTGGACACTAGAAAATGAGTCAATATAAATAGAAGTCCTTGAATCCTGGGAAAGGAAACTTCCTAATATATTCTTACAACTATCAAACTGTTCATAAAAATTTAATTTTAGGGTTTTTGCTTCTTCTCTTCTTTTTGTGAGAGCATAAATTTCACACACATCAGTATTTGCACTATAGATCGAAGAACCTACATCTTGTCCGTTATCATTTGCATACTCACCATTAATATCAAAAATCAATTGACCAACATTATGGATCTCTTTTGTTGCATCAATCATATTTTGAGCAATCAATTTAACAACATTGGATTTTCCAAGTCGTGTTTTACCAAACATTGCAGTTCGACAGCCCATAAAATCTTTCATTGAAATCTTTACAGGTATCTGTTCTGGCTGTTGTTTTTCAATATCAAACTGACATTCCATCGTTCTCAGATAACCAATCTTTTCCTTGTATTCGTTACGAACAGTATCATTTATGATCATGTCAAGAAGTTCAGCATCTGGAGCATATACTTCATAGCGGTGAGCACTTACGACATTATTAACATCTCCTGAGAAAGACAATTTATCTGTCTGGTTAGGATTTGTATAAAACATTCCAAGTACATCACATTCTAAAGCTCCCCACTGGAGTTCGCCCTGCGTCCAAATATCAAGTTCTGGCATTGATTTTTTTTGCATCTCAAAATAAGTCTGCTGTACTTGAGATTTCAGAGGTGTATCTGTAATTCCTTTAACACGGAGAAGCGAAAAATGAGGTTTATATTCTTTATAATCACTAGGAACCAAAATTAAAAACGAACCTCTAGGAATTCCACCCACAGCTTTCTTGTAAGCATCAGAAGTTATAATTGTGGCACCATCATAGCTAATGTCCAAAACATAGCCAATAAAACGCCATTCATCATACTTTTTTGCAGTTTTAAACTGTTCTTGCCGTTCCAAAAATTCTGTTACTTTTACAATTGGATTGTTTCCCATTGTCGAATTGTAAGCCATGTTAGTTAATGCCATTTTGGTCTCCTATATTTATAGTTATAATTAATTCACTGTATTGTGTTCTAGCTGTCCTTGTCCCAGATATTGAAGTATATCTGCTGATTTCTTGGAAATGGACATTTGGAATATGCTGATATAATTCAATTATTGAAGGATGATTTACATTTGTTTCTAAAATATACACACCTCTTTGAGCTGCTTCTTGAAGAGAATTTGATAATTGAACCTGATCATTCCATGAAAACAAATTACGGGTATAACCGACAAATCTATTTTCGTTATCCCGAACAGCATAAGGAGGATCGCAAAATAAAAAGTCTCCAGGTCCAGTTGCATTTATTGTCTCTAAATAATTTTGACATAGGACTTCTTTATTTTGTAATCTATTAGATTTCTCGTCTAAGTAATTCACATCAAAAAACTCTAAATTATTATTACCAATCGGAACATTAAATTTACCCGCTTTATTGACTCTATATATTCCATTGAAACATGCATGGTTAAGATATAACATTCTTGCAGCGATTGATGTAGCAACTTTGCATCTCTTTTTTCTTATGTTGTAGTAATATTCCTTATTATGTTGTTTTGTATGATTTTGAAGAGCTTGTTTAACTTGATTACAATTATCTCTTACAGCTTCATAAGTTGTAATTAATTCTTGATTAATATCAGATAAAAGTGCATTGGTTGGATTTAATGCAAAAAATACAGAGCCACCGCCAACAAAAGGATCAACATATCGTTTATAGTTAAAATTTTTAGGGAGAATATTTTGCAGATGTTGTATAAACCAGTTTTTTCCGCCAGGCCATTTTAATAACGCTTTATTCATTCTCTTAACACAAACTATAATATTATTTTTAAAAATTTTTGAAAATATTATACAAAAAATTAATTTATACTATCTAAATTTAATCAAATTTATCCTAGCAAATACTAAATTTAGCCGATAATTTCGCCATTTTTTAAATTTATTATTCTTTGGTTTTTGGTTCCTTTAAATTTGAGCTTTAAATTTAATCAAATTTATTTCAAATTTGGGCTAAATTTACTCCAAAATTTGATTAAATTTACTAAATCACTGTATTTTTTGAGTATTTAAAATATATAAAAGTAGATTTTGCAAACTCGCCTAATACTAACAAAGCAAAATTTGCAAAATAATTGATTAAAAAATTAAATTTAATGCTCCATTTTGTCTTTGGCAGTGATTCCTAGTAAATTTAACCCTACTTTGATACTCAAAGCCACCACACTAAATAATTTCAAAAGCTCGTTTTCTAGCTCACTTCCGACTACTCTATTTTCGTTGTAAAATTTGTGAAAACTCGCACTTAGTGATTTTAAATAATCGCTAATCTTATGAAATGCCCTATTTTCAAATGCATCAACTAAAACTTCAGGCAAAAGAAGTGCTTCAAAGAGTAAATTTATCGCATTTTTATCTAAATTTGCTAAATTTGCTTCTAAAACTTCATTTGGAGTTTTGTTTGCTTTTGTGAAAACTTGATTAATCCTTGCATGAGCGTAATTTATATAAAAAATCGGATTTGAACTATCTTGTTTTTTTAGCTCATCAATATCAAACTCAAGCGGACTATTTGCAGATTTGGAAATAAAAATATAACGCAAAGCATCGCTTCCAATTTCACTGCAAATATCGCTCATAAGTATGCTTGTGCCAGAACGCTTACTGATTTTAAAAGGTTTGCCCTCTTTTAATAAATTTACCATTTGCATTAAAATGACTTCTAATTTTTCATCATCATAGCCCAAAAAATAAATCAAAGCTTTTAGTCTAGCTATGTATCCGTGATGATCTGCACCCCAGATATTTATGTATTTGTCGTAATTTTGAGCAAATTTATGTGCGTGATAAACTGCGTCCCCTGCCAAATAAGTCGGTCTGCCGTCATTTCTGATTACAACTCTATCGCTATCATCATTTCTTTTAGTTGATGCTATATAAATTGAGCCGTCTTTTTCATACATTTGCCCACTATTTTGAAGTCTTTTTATAGTCGGCTCAAGCTCATTATAAAATGATTTTTCACTAGCCCAGCTTTGTATGAAAATACCGACATCTAAAAGATCTTTTTTGATAATATCCAAAACTATATCTTTAGCAAAATTTGCTAATTCTAAAATACGAGTTTCATCATAAAAAATATCTTTGCCAAATTTATCTAAAGCGAGTTTGACTATCTCATCTATGTATTCGCCGCGGTAGTATTTCTCTGGATATTCTACGCTTTCATTGAATAAATTTTCTTTTGCTCTTAAAGATACAGAAACACCTAGCAAATCTATTTGATTTCCAGCGTCATTTATATAATATTCTGTAAATACTTCATTTCCCAAATGCGATGCAATCCTAGCCATCACATCGCCATAAACAGCACCCCTAACATGACCTATGTGAAGTGGTCCTGTAGGATTGGCACTAATGTATTCTATATAGATTTTTTGTGGATTTTGGATTTGGTTTGAGCCAAATTTAGAGCCTAAATTTAGAGCTAAATTTGCTAAATTGTCTAAAAATTTGCCCTTTAGTTTAAAATTTAAATACCCATTTACAGCACTAACTTCAAAAAACTCATTATTTTCAATTTTAAGAGCTAATTCATCGGCTATGATTTTTGGGGATTTTTTTAAAGTCTTAGCAAAAGAAAACGCATAAGGCGTAGCATAATGAGCTAGGCTTTTGTCTTTTGGCTTTTCTAAAACAAAATCACTTTGTAAAATCTTAGCAATTTGAGCTTTGACTTGATTTTTCATCAAGCATTTTCCGTTGTTTTTGCTTGTGTTTCGCTTTCGTTTTTAGCTTCGCTACTTTGTATTTTTTCAACTGGAGTATCGTCTTCCATTTCTTTTTTAAATGTTTTTATGCCTTTACCCACGCCTTTTGCAAGTTCTGGTATTTTTTTGGCTCCAAACAATAAAACTATGATTGCCAAAACAACCAACCAGTGTCCAATACTAAGAGTTCCCATTAATTCTCCTTCCATTTTTTGATGATTGCTTGTGTGTTGTTTTTTTTGACTTTTGCAAATCTTGAAATAAATATAGCTCTTAAAAGCTCATAAGCTTCGTTAAAATTATCATTGATTATCAAATAATCATAAAATTCAAGCTCGTTCATTTCTTTGAGTGCGTTTTTGAGACGATCTTCGATAATCTCATCGCTATCTGTATCACGAGCTTTTAATCTATCTTTGAGTTCGTTTATACTTTGGGTAGTAACAAATACAGAAGTTATCAAATCTGGGTATTTTTTCATAGCCAAATGAAAACCTTGCACATCTATATCAAAAATCACGATTTTGCCGTGCTTGATAGCTTCTTCTACTGGACTAAGCGGTGTTCCATAATAATTTCCATGAACAATCGCCCATTCTAAAAATTCGCCCTTTTGTATGTCTTTTTTGAAGTCTTTTTCGCTGATAAAATAATAATTTACGCCCTCTTTTTCACCATCTCTTTTGGCTCTTGTGGTAGCTGAAATAGAAAAATATATATTTTCAAATTCACTTAATAAGCGGTTTAAAAGTGTGCTTTTGCCAGATCCGCTAGGACCGCTAATAAGCAAAATTTGTCCGCTCATTTTTTGTCCTCAAAACTAATATTTATTTTGATATTAAGATCTTTTAGTGCATTTTTTAGGGCACCTGAATTAAACATATCTGATATTTTATCGCCAATTTCCTTGCCGATTTCGTCTTTTATGAAATCTTGATTTTGTGTTTCATTTGTTGTGATTGTGAAATTTGGTTCGTCTTTTGGAGCAATCTCTTCTAAAGTTTTCTCACCAAGAGCCACTAAAATATCGTTTTCATCGATATTATCTAAATTTGCTTCTTG
The DNA here is from genome assembly GCA_017940085.1 of Campylobacter sp. Taxonomy (GTDB): domain Bacteria; phylum Campylobacterota; class Campylobacteria; order Campylobacterales; family Campylobacteraceae; genus Campylobacter. The sequence continues at coordinate 874 of JAGAZK010000049.1, read as the reverse complement.
GGTGTTTTGTGGCTCAACAAAACTAACTTCTTGCGAAATTGGCTCTTCAATGTCTGTTTGCTCGTCAATATTTGGCTCATCAATACTGGCTTGTTTATCTTGAGAAATATCTTGTTCATCAAAATCTTGCGTGATTTGCTCGTCTAAAACTACTTCATCTATATCATTAGCTTCATTTTCTTTGGCAATTTGATTAATACCTTCAGTAGTTTCTACATCAATATTTTCCATATTTTCATCTAAAACAGCTGTCATATCATCTGCTTGAGAGATTGTTTTATCAGTTTCTTGATTTATTTCAGAAATATCTTGGGTTTCTTCACTAGCAGTTTGGCTAATAGTTTCATCTAAATTTTCTCCTGCTTGGTCATCAATAAATGCGTTTAAAATACTATTAGCGGTTTGAGTTCTAAATCCATCTTCCGATTGCTCTAGATTTCTAGGTCGTTTGTCTTGTTTGATTGTTTGAATTTGTGCTTCATCGGTAGCTTCTAGCTCGTCAATTTCTTGTGGGATTTGCTCATCAATTTCTTGCAAAACTGGCTCATCAATACTGACTTCATCTTGCAAAATTTGCTCGTCTTTGTTAATCTCATTTATACCAGCAATTTCATCATCTTTAGCTATTTCATCGGTGATTTCATCAGAAATTTCATCTTGAGTAGTAGTTTCATCAGTGATTTCATCGGTCATTTCGACTTCACTAGCAGTTTCATCGGTAATTTCTTCATTAGATGTTTCTTGCGGTATTTCGTCTAAAATTGGTATTTCTTCGCTCAAATCTGATTGCACAACTTGTTCATCGCTTAAATTTGGCTCTAAATTTGCACTATCGGCTAAATTTTCATCTAATTGATTATCAAATGAGCCTAAG
>JAGAZK010000048.1 GCA_017940085.1 Campylobacter sp. | reverse complement strand
GACCAAATACCTGCAAAACTAATGACACTCTCAGAAGCCTTAGCTGTACTTTGGGGCTAATTGGCAAAAGTTTGCATGCTAACAGGCTAAACTGAGATGGTTAAATATTAACATTCAACTTCTTATTTTAGTTTTAGCTATTCCAGCAGTCTTTATAATGAAAGAAATTTCTAAAAAAGATGATTTTATTTTTAGATTGCTATTTTTAAAAGCTAAATTTATGACACGACCAGTATCAAAGAAGTATTATTCAAATCAAAAAACATATATCACTTCGCAATATGACAAAGTAAATCCAAATTTTAATTCTCCAAAGATTAGCATTTTGGCACTTGATAAAGTGCCAAATTTGTCTAAAATGTTGCCATACGATGCGTTAGTAGATGACATTGTCATTACTAAAAATTACGATTTATTGGCGACTTGGGAAATCGTTGGAGTGCCTTTTGAGGTCGAAAACGATGAAATTTTAAATCATCAAAAAAATATGATAAATATGCTTTTGCGACAATTCGACAATAAAAATGTGGCTTTCTATTGTCATAGTGTGCGCCATAGTATGACAGATAAATTTGAAAATTCAAAATTTAAGACTGAATTTTTAAAAGATATTGATAGCGCATATTTTAACGGATTTAGCAAAGATGATTTGAAACAAAATAGATACTTCTTAACGGCAATCTATTCTCCATTAAACAAAATGGCTCTGCGCTCTGCGTTTAAGAAAAACAAATTAGATAAACGCATAAAAGAGATGAACGGCTATGTTAAAATTTTTAGAGATTATTGCGAGAATATCGAAGCAAATTTAAGCGAATTTAATACTACAAGATTAAAAAGTTATGAAATCGAGGGTGTTAAATTTTCAAAACAATTAGAATTTTATAACTTTTTAATCTCAGTCAAATTTCAAAAAGTGCGAACGCCAAATGCCCCTGTAAGCGAATATCTAAATGGTAATTTAGATAATATTATGTTCGCAACTTCTGCAATGCAATTAAATTTCAACGATGGTTCAAAGCGATTTGCAAAAGCCATTGAAATAAAAGACTATCCAAACGAAACTTGGGCTGGTGTTTTTGACCTTTTGATGTATGAAAATATCGAATATATCATCACTCAAAGCTTCGTGCCTATGCCAAAAGTTGATGCCAAAACACATATTGAAAGACAACAAAAACGCTTAAATTCAGCCGAAGATGATGCTGTTACACAAATTGTGGAGCTTGATGAAGCTCTAAATGATTTGATTTCAGGCGAATTTGTTTTTGGCTCTTATCATTTTAGTATTGTTGTTTTTGGTAACACAATCAAAGAGGTAGAAAAAAATGCAAATTTGGTAAGCTCTGTTCTTGGTAACAACTTGGGATTTTTAACGAGTTCCGCAAGTATCGCTTTACCAGCGACTTATTTTTCACAATTTCCAGCAAATTTTGATATGCGACCACGAATACACACTATAACTTCAAAAAATTACGCTTCACTTATTGGCTTTCACGCTTTTTTGACTGGTATGCGAAGTGGCAATGTTTGGGGTAACGCTGTAACGATTTTAAAAACACCAAACAAACAGCCTTATTATTTTAATTGGCACAATACAACTGGAAATGATTTTACAAGCGAAAAAACACAGCTTGGAAATAGTGTTATTCTTGGTGTTTCTCGTGGTGGT
>JAGAZK010000047.1 GCA_017940085.1 Campylobacter sp. | reverse complement strand
CTTCTTGATTTATAGCTTGTAATACTGCTTGTTTGGCTAAATTTGGATCTTTTGGATTTGGACATAATTGCAAAGCAGAAATAAATTTACCAAAAAGTTCATCTGCAAAAACATAACTCATCAAAAATCTAGCTTTATTCATCAAATCTTTTTCAAAGCTCAAATCACCAATTAGTGAAGTTTGAATTAAATTTGGAAGCAAATCTTGATTTTGAAATTTTTGATTTTTTAATTTTTGCTCAACTAATCCAAGTGCGTTTGCAAGTCCGTATATTATACTAGCAGGGTGCGGAGGGCAGCCAGGAATATACACATCTACCGGAATTACTTTTTCTACACCACCCCAAACAGCGTAACTATCGTGAAAAATTCCACCACTTATCCCACAAGCACCAAAAGCCACGACAATTTTTGGCTCAGGAACTGCTTCATAAGCTCTCAAAAGCGTATAATACATCTGCCTTGTAACAGGACCAGTTACTAGCAAAATATCGGCATGTCGCGGATTTGCAACTAACTTAAAACCAAATCTTTCAGGATCCCAAAGTGGAGAAATCGCTGCAAAAATCTCAATCTCACAACCATTGCAACTCCCACAATCTACACGAAAAACACTAAAACTTCGCCTAATTTGCTTAAGTAGTTTTAATTTGTCTTGATTTGGCATTATTCTACCTTTTGATAATTTTTATCACACATAGCACTTGCATTTGAGTTTTGTTTGCAATTTGGGCAAATTTGGACATAATATTTAGCATTGCTTTTTCTTTTTGGGTTTAAATTTGAACAATCTAATTTTTGCAACACAAAATCAACAAATCTCTTAGAAGCAAATGGTTTTGAGCAAATAAGGCAGTTTTGGGTATCTAATTTGGCTTGTGTAATCAAATCTAAGCGTTCAAATTTGACACCTAATTCAAATTCTTTGCCAAGTTTGATAGCTTTTGTCGGACAAACTTCTTCGCAACGCCCACAAAAAATACATCTACCCACATCATAATGCCACAAAATACTTTTTTGGGTATCGAAATTTACTCGTATCGCATTTGGCGGACATGCAATTCCACAAGCTCCACAACCAATGCAAAGAGCGTAATTATACTCTGGTTTGCCCCTGAAATTTTTGCCCACATCATAAGGAGCAAATGGATATGGTTTTGTAACAACTCCGTGTTTTAGGATCAAATCAAGTATTTTCATTTGAATCCTTTTTGGCAAATTTGTTTAAGTTCTTTTTGGTTTATAATGCGACTTTTGCCTTTTTTAATATCAACAATCGTGAGTCTTTCTGTGCAAGAATAACAAGGATCTAGGCTGCAAACTATAAGTGCTGCGTCTGCTATGGTGTAGCCTTTGAGCTGATGAGCAAGTGCTGGCCAATTACTATAAGTTGGAGCTTTGACACGCCACCTAAATACTTTTTGGCTACCACCTTGCATTACCCAGTGAATATTTTCACCCCTTGGGGCTTCTATATAGCCAAGTGCATAATTTCCAAATTTTATGCGAAATGAATTTTGTGTGAATATATCACCACCAGGCATAATATCAATACATTGTCTAATCAAACTAATAGCTTCTTTTGTGTCTTTGTATCTGATTTTTACTCTTGATAATACATCGCCATCTTGCTCGGTAAATACATTAAATTTAAGCTTTTTCATAAAATCATCAGGATTACTACTTTTCCCAGCACTATGCATTAAAGTTTTACCTTTTCTCGAACCAAAACCAATACTTAATTGCTATAATGCACCTCCAAAGCCACCCATTCCATGTCCTTTAAAATGGGATAAAACTAAAAATCCATCATAATTTTTAGTTTTACTTCCTATATAATTCTTTTTTAATAAGATGCCATTAGGAATATCTATTTCTTCATCTGGCTGTTCATTATCTAATATTTCAACCTTTTTAAATACTTTTGTCCATCCATGTTCTTCTAATAATTTTTTATGCTTTTCATTTGTTGATCTTTCAGTAAATTTTTCAGGGCATGAGGTGTTAGTTTCAACTATGGTTGCATCTAAAAGATCAACAATAGGTTTCATAAATTCAGGTCTTATAAAATTTTTGTTTCCTTTTTCACCTGAATGAACTTTAACAGCAATATTTCCTTGTAATTTAATATCTAATTTATTATACATTTCTATAAGTTTTTCAGGAGAAACAACTTTTGTGAAATATACTTTTGGTTTTTCTGACATTGAATTTTTAATATATT
>JAGAZK010000046.1 GCA_017940085.1 Campylobacter sp. | reverse complement strand
TTCATTTACCAAAATCAACTCTAATAATGCTAGTTGCTAGTTTTATAGGACTTGAAAATACACTTAAGATTTACAAAATCGCCATAGAGCAAAAATACCGCTTTTACTCTTATGGAGATGCGATGTTAGTTATTTAGGAATGCTTATGAAAAAAATTTTATTTTTGATTTTTGGAAGTTGTGTGAATATTTGGGGTGCTGAGGGTATTTTATTTAGCAGTATTGAAAATGGACTTTATATCACATTTTCTTTTGTTTTGATAATTTTATTGATTTTGTTTTCGTATTTTTCTATAAGAAACAAATTTATTTATGGCAAAAACACCAAAAAAACTAAAGATGTTTATTTCGGGCAAAAAATCGATGTTTTTAGAAACCAAAATAGAGAACAAGACGGAAATATCGTCCAAAGGCTTTCTTTTTATTTTTTTGTAATACACAAAAGAGCCGCTATTAAAAATAATAAAATCGTTTTTAATTATACATTTAGCCAAAATATTATATTTAAAGCTGATTTTGATCAAATTTGCTACATAACTCACTCTATTTTAAATTTTTTGCTAGATATTTGCGAAAATACGACCATAACTTTGCAAATCAGACCGCTTGAAAAATACGAAAACGCCACGACTTGTAGATTTTATTTTAATATAAATAATCCGCTTTTAGACCATAAAACTAATATTGAAAAAGCTCTAAATGATCAAAGTATCAATTACACTTATGATAAACTAAAACACATATCAAATTTGGTCAAAAATATCGATATAGAGCTATCCCAAAACGAATACAGAAATATAATATTTAAGACAAACAAACAAAGATCAAGCCTACATTTTGACATAATGCTCAAGACTTCTTACAAAGAAGACACTTACAAAGCAAGAGAAAAATTCTCTGGAATGAATCTCAAAGCTGTCATTTTAGACTCTGATTTTAATTCATACAAAATCCTAAACCACCAACTTCGTCTTTTTGGCGTATCAACTCTAAATAGAATCGACACCAAAACAGCAATTGAGCATATTTTTGACAATCTTTACATACCAAATTTTTTGTTTGTCAATATACAAAATATCACAAATACCAAATCTATCGATGATGAGATGATAAAACTTAGTGTCAAAGATATATTTGATCAAATGAAATTGAAAAAATTTATTTTAATTGTAATGTTAAACAACGAAAATGAAGAAGAAAATTACAAAATTTTCTCAACCGAAAAAGATTGTTTTATGGTAAGACAGCCTTATAATCCTATGAAAATACACGAAATAATAATGAATTATGTCATAAAAAATAATATCAAATCTCAAGAAATAAGTTCGTCGTATTATACGATTGGGGGGGGGATTTAGAATATAAAAATTAAATTTATCAAATTAAACTGCTCAAAACTACTTGATTTTGTTGGGTTTTATTGATTAAATTTGATTAAATTTAAATAAATTCGTCTGTAAATTTAATCAAATTTTGGCTATTAAATTTAATTAAATTTGACCAGAAATTTAATTAAATTTGGCTTGAAATTTGAATAAATTTGATTAAATTTAAATAAATTTGTCCGCAAATTTAATCAAATTTGAATAAATTTAAATCTTAATTTTCAAGCCGTTTTCGTATCCTAATTCAAACATTTCATCAAAATTTTTTAAACTAAAAATTTTAAATTTATCCACTCGCTCATCAAAAATCAAATAATCACATTTATCGCTCAAAGACTGAGCTTGTGGGCTTAGATTTGCACGCAAAATTCGTTTTAATTGGATTTTGGGAGAGTGTGAATAAATTTGTGGGTGCAAATCTACGCCTAAGATTTTGTGATTTAGGTTTAATAACGGCGAGAGCGGGAAATTATCAACTATCCCGCCATCGCACAAAATATAATTTTGGTATTTCACAGGAGCAAAAACAGGCGGTATCGCACAGCTTCCAAGTGCTATTTTTAGAGCATTTCCGCTTGAAAAAATAATTTTTTTCGCACTTAAATAATCAAAACAAGTTATAAAAACTGGGATTTGCAGATTTTCTAATTTTTCGCATTTTATCAAAGAGTGCAAAATTTGGGCATTTTCATCAAATTTGTAAAATCCACCAAAAATCCCATTTTTAAAATAATTAAATTTAAAAATTTTTCTAAATTCATTTGTCTTTGCGAGATTTAAAATCTCTTTTGCACTAATATCATTAGCGATGATAACTCCGATAATCGCACCTATACTGCTCCCTGAGATTGCAGCTATTTGGATATTTCGCTTTTTTAAGGCATAAATAACGCCCAAATGAAAAGCACCTCTAGATCCACCGCCACTTAAAACTAATGAAATTTTCATATTTTTTCTTTTGTAAATTTAAAGCAAATTTTACAATATTTTTTGATAAAACAAGATTTTAAAATGATTTTGCAAAAACTAAAAAATCGCAATTTAATGCTTAAATTTATTAAAGAGATTAAATTTGGCAAATTTGATTAAATTTTGAATAAATTTGCCAAATTTGTTAAAAAAGCAGTCGCAAAACAAGCTATTTTTTCATTGAGCCCGTTTTATTAAATCTATCATGCCATGAAAGAGCTTCACTTAAAATGTGTGGAGTGTGCCCTGCTTTTTCCTGTGCACACGCTCTATCAAAATAATCTTGCAAAGCTTCTCTGTAATCAGGGTGAGCGATTTTTATCATCTCTTTTGCTCTTTGTCTTGGGCTTTTGCCACGCAAATCAGCATAGCCATATTCACTTACGATTACCATACTATCGTGTTCTGTATGATCTACATGGCTTACAAAAGGAACAATTGAGCTAATAGCACCGTCTTTTGCAGTTGAAGGGGTCAAAAATATAGAAATATAACCATTTCTTGCAAAATCGCCACTTCCGCCAATTCCGTTCATCATTTGTGTTCCCATAACATTTGTCGAATTTACATTTCCGTAAATATCGGCTTCAAGCATTCCGTTCATCGCTATTACGCCAAGTCGTCTGATGACTTCTGGGTTGTTTGAGAGCTCTTGTGGGCGTAAAACTATGTGTTTAGAATAAAACTCAATATTTTGCCTAAAATCTTCTACCGCATCTGGGCTAAGTGAAAGCGAAGCCGAGCTTGCCATTTCTACAACGCCGTCTTTGATAAGCGATAAAAGCCCGTCTTGGATAACTTCAGTATAACAAGTAAGCCCTTTATAGCCAGCTCGTTTAAGTCCAGCTAAAACGGCATTTGCGACATTTCCGATACCTGATTGAAGTGGGAGAAGCTTATCTTTTGGTAAGCGACCTGCTTTAACTTCATTTTGGAAAAATTTAACCACATTATCGCCGATTGCTATTGAAATTTCATCAAGTGGAGTAAATTTATTAACACGATCATGAGTTTGAGCGACCACCACTCCAACTACTTTTGCGGGATCTACGCTCATATAAGGAGTGCCGATTCTATCATCTACTTTTGTGATTTGCAAAGGTTTGCGGTGTGGCGGAAGTCCAAGAGTAGCCACATCGTGCAAACCCTCTAAAGCCTCAGGTTGATAATTATTTACTTCTAAAATTACCTTTTTAGCGACTTTTAGCCATGTTTGGTTATTGCCGATTGAAGTTGATGGGATAAGCTTGCCCTCAGCCGTGATACCTGAAATCTCCACGATCGCAAAATCCATTTCCCCAAAAAATCCAGCTTCAACTTGTTGTGCTAAACTTGATAAGTGAATATCCATATATTGAGTTTTGTTCGCATTTATCGATATTCGCATATTTTTATCTGTATTAAATGGAGCTCTAAAACTAACTGCACCTGCTTCTGCTAAAACTCCGTCTAAATTTGGATCTGTTGAAGCGCCAGTTAGGGCTTTGATTTGATATTTTTCACCTTTTTCATGAAGTGCTTTTGCTCTACTTGCTATTGCCATAGGCACCACAATCGGAGCTCCAGCTCCTACAAATCCACTAAATCCAATCAATGCACCATTTGGCACAAGTTCGGCAGCTTGTTTGGCTGAAATAACTTTGTCTAAAAAAACTTTGCTTTTAACTCTACTTGTGTCGTTTGTTTCCATATAGCGTCCTTTAAAATGAAATAAACTCGCATTATAACATAAAGAGTGGAGTTTAAACTAAATTAAATTTATAAAAATATACTTTAAGTAAATTTTTATAAATTTATCAAATTTAGATTATTGAT
>JAGAZK010000045.1 GCA_017940085.1 Campylobacter sp. | reverse complement strand
CTTTCATTGGGCTTATAGCAGCAGGATTTTTTATTACGACTATTTGGTCTTATACTTTTACGCGTTTGCAACACCACTGCGATGATGAATTTTTAGGGCGAGTGATAGCGTATAATGATATGATTTTTTTCATAACTTCGGCTCTGACTTCAGTAGCAATCGGATTTTTGTTTAAAATTGGAATTTCTTTGAGTATGATTACTTTTGTTTTGGCGGTTTGTTTTTTTATAGCGGCGTTTTATTATGCGTATGTAGCCAAAAAATACAATTTAAATTAAATTTGACTAAATTTGATTAAATTTACGCATTTTTAGGACAAATCAATTATACAAAATCCGTCCAAGTCTAATCATATTTGAGCCACATTTTATGGCTAATTCATAATCATCGCTCATTCCCATTGAGCAAATTTTAGCTCCAAATTTTTGCAAATTTTCAAAAATTTTGTGCGTTATCTCAAAACTTTTTTGGATTTGTTTAATATCATCACTATGTGCTCCGATACTCATCACACCGCACAAATTTAAATTTTTGCAATTTTCTTTGATTTGCAAATATTCATCAATAGCTTTATTAATCTCAATCCCACTTTTTGTATTTTCACTAGCTGAGTTTATTTCCAAAAGCGTATTTAGAGTGTAATTTAAGCGTTTATCGACTGCATTTGCTAATTCAAAAGAATTACAACTTTGCCAAAGAATAGGGCATAAAGAAATAAGTTGATTTATTTTATTTTTTTGGAGTGAGCCAATAAAATGCCAAGATATAGGTAAATCGCCCAAAATTTCTTTTTTGCGTTTTAGCTCTTGAACGCGATTTTCACCAAATTCAAGTTGATTTTGGCGGTATAAATTTAATACTTCATCACAATTTACATTTTTAGAAACTGCGATTAAAGTAATTTTATCCCATTTGCCACATGAAATTCTAGCTTTTTGGATATTTTGCCAAATTTGATTTAAATCCATTAATTATAAGCACCACTTAGTCTTAAAATATCGTTTATTATCGTAAATGCCATTAGCATAAGCAACAAAGCCATAGATCCGTAACTCAAAGCCACAAAAACTTTTTCATTGACTTCGCGGCGGAAAATCATTTCATAAAGATTAAAAACTATATGTCCGCCATCAAGCACAGGAAGTGGGAGTAAATTTAAAAGCCCCAAATTTACCGATATTAGAGCTGTAATCATAAAAAGCACACTTATTCCAATAGCTGAAGCTTTGGTTGTAATATCTGCTATTGCAACAATCCCGCCTAGATCTTTTGGCGAAACTACGCCCTCAATTACTTTATAAAGCCCTTGATAAGTAAGTTTGGAAGCTTTTATAGTCTCATCAAAAGCAAATTTAATACTATCAAATCCAGTGTGATAAATCTTGACAAATTCGCCACTTGGTCTAATTCCGATAAGCGGTGTGCGGATATTTTCACCAAAAATATTTTTAGAATCACTAATTTTTGGAGTCAGGTTTAAATTTATTATCTCATTTTGGCGTAATATTTCTAAATGGACTGGATTTAATCCAATAAGTGGCTTTATTTCGTCCCATTCTTTGATTTGTATGCCATTGATTGCGATGATTTGATCGCCTTTTTGGATATTTGCACTTTGTGCAGCTGAGCCCTCAAGCACAGAGCCAACAATAGGAGCGTATTTATCAGTGCCCAAAAATCCCACACCAATATAAAGCAAAAATGCCAAAATAATATTAAAAAATGGCCCCGCAAACAAAATCGCAATTCTTTTAATCGGACTTAGTGAATTATAACTATCTGGATCGTAATTTCTTTCGCTTGGATCTGCGTCATTTTGACCTTTTAATTGGACATATCCGCCAAGTGGTATCGCACTAATAGCGTATTCGGTGTCGTCTATTTTTTTGATAAATAATTTTTCTCCAAATCCTATGCTAAATACTTTTACACAAACTTTAAAATATTTTGCTACCAAAAAATGTCCAAGTTCGTGAAAAAATACCAAAAACGAAATAATCAAAATCGTAGAAACAAAACGAATCCCCCAATACCAAAACGCCACAGCCAAAAACGCCGCAACAAAAACTAAACTCTTCAAATTTGTCCTTTTTGCTTTGCATTATATCGCAGTTTTATTAAATTTTATGTCTTTTGGGTGTAAAATAGTGCGAAAAAAAGGATAAAAATGTATGTAGCTCCAAGCATACTTTCAGCAAATTTTGGCAAACTTGATGAAGAGATCAAAGCAGTTTGCGAAGCAGGTGCAGATCTAATACATATAGATGTGATGGACGGACATTTTGTGCCAAATCTCACAATAGGACCAGCGGTTGTAGAAGCTGTGGCAAAATCAAGCTCGGTGCCACTTGATATTCATTTGATGGTGAAAAATGCTCCATTTTTTGTGGATTTATTTATCCCATTAAAGCCTAAATTTATTAGCTTTCACATAGAAGAAGAAACTCACCCACTAAGGCTAATTTCTCATATTAGATCAGCTGGGATTAGCCCTGCAATAGTGCTAAACCCGCACACTCCATTAAATTTGCTTGAATATGT
>JAGAZK010000044.1 GCA_017940085.1 Campylobacter sp. | reverse complement strand
TAGAGCAAAATACTAGTCAAGCAGAACATGCAAATAACATAAAGTCTCTTCTTCAAAGCGGCATTTCCGAAATCACACTCCAAAGCGGTTATGTAGGAAACGGTGCAAAAGTAGGGGCAAACAACGGCGAAATAAGCTTTGATTATAAATGGTTTAAGTCCGATAACCTTGATACTATTTACGAAAAAGATGGACTTGCGCTAAATACAGCTAGTGGCAGGGTTAGAGATATAAATGACGCAGCTAATGATAATCCGGATCTAAAACAAAACATACAAGACTTAAAAACAAATTTGATTGATAAGGCGTTTGATGATATAAGCCTAGATATGGATAATATCTTAGAAAAGTGGATACTAAATGATAATATCTTTGGCAAAGATTTAAATTTAAATGAAAGCACAAATTTGGCAAATTCATTTATGAGTGTAAGGTCAAATGAAAGTTTCACTGCAAATTTAAAAGCAGATGAAAATGCAGAAACTTCATCTAATAACAATACTTTGATAAATGAAGCAAATGAAAAGAAAATAGCCATAGTAGAAGCTTATCGTGGTGCAAAACTAAGCGATATTCAAAAAGCAAATCCATATATCATCTTAGGAGTTTTAAAAGAGTATGACAATATTAAATTTGACGCTATGAAAAGGATATTTGCCGAGCAACTTTTCCCAAGTGTAAGTAATTGTGCTCAAATGCTAAGGGCTTTAAATAATAATTTAAATAGAATAGTAAATTCTAACGCAACACCACAAGAAATAGCCTTGTCTATAAATTTACTTGCCGCTTCACTGCAAAGAGATTATGATTACACCATTTTTCATCTTACAAAAGTAAATACTAGCCCAAATTGTCTTACAAATCCTGTTATAATGAATTTGCTTTCAAAAGTAGGGATAAATTTCAGTATCTCAAACGGCGAAATTACGGGCATTATCGGCAAACATAACTTTGGAAATAATGAGAGTGAGAGCTATGATTTTAGCGATAGTGTTTCAGGTGTGAATATAAATGCAAAAGGCGGAAACGACATCATCATAGGAAGCGAATTTAACGACGAGTTAATCGGCGAAAACGGAAACGATATAATTTTTAGCGGAAAAGGTATAGATATACTTCGTGGCGGGGCTGGAAATGATTTGCTTATAGGCTCAGATGATACTACTATTTATGAATACTATCTAGGCGACGGCGATGATATAATCTATGATGACGGCGGAGTGGATATTTTAAGATTTGCATTTTTGAAATCTGATGATATAAATATAGTAAAAAATGGCGATGATATGATAATAAATGTGTCAAATCCTTATGATAAAAACGCAACTATCGGCTCTATTACTATCAAAAACGGCTTAACTAGCGGAAAAATCGAACAATATTATTTTGATGATAAAATTTATAGCTTTGATGAGTTTGCACGGTTAAAAGGTTTAGTTGATGATACGCCAAATACTGAGCCTTTAAATCCAAACGAACCTAGTGATAATCCGCAACCATCACTAAATCACGCTCCGACTTTGGAAAAAGAGTATGAAAAGGTAACGCTAAATGTATCGGAAGATTGGAGTGGCTATCTAGGTGTTACATACACTTATGACATATATACAGGAAAAATAGGAGCTACCGACATTGATGGAGACAAACTAAGCTATAAAGTGTTAAATCCTAGTGAAAATTTTGTCTTAAATGATGACGGAAGCTATGTATATACTACTACAAAAGATAGCAAATCAGAGCAAATTCAAGTAGAAGTTAGCGACGGTAAAGGCGGTGTAGCTGTAAAAACGCTTGAATTTGATACTATTTTAAATGTAATTCCTAATTTAGGAGGTGTTTTGATACCACCAATTACACTTGAACCATTTCCCCCAAATATGCCGATAAACCATAAGCCAATAATTGAAAATAAAGATGAGAGTATAACATTGCAAGTAAAAATCGATGAAAGGGGCGAAGAACCAGTATATCAATGCGATACATACACTGGAAAGATAATAGCAACCGATATAGACGGCGATGAACTAAATTACAAAGCTTTAACTTATGCTCCAAATTTTGTTTTAAATTCTGACGGAACTTATACTTATACTCCAACAAAAGATAGTCTATCAAGAAGAATTTTTGTAGAAGTTGATGATAATAAAATAAACGGAAAAGCTAGAACCACTATATCATTTAATATAGAACGCTATGTAATAATCAATCAATCACGACCACCACGAAACAATGCTCCGACTTTGGAAAAAGAGTATGAAAAGATAGAGCTAGAAAAGTGTGAGGATAGGCTCCCCGGTGGTCACACATATACACATAGTATATATTATGGAAATATCGGTGCAACCGATATTGACGGAGACAAACTAAACTATAAAGTATTAAATCCTAGTGCGAATTTTGTTTTAGATGATAATGGAAACTATGTATTTAATACGGACATAAAGGGTAATTCAAAATTCGATATAGAAGTAAGCGACGGTAAAGGCGGAAGTGTTATAAAAACACTTGAATTTGAAGTTGTAGAATATGTGTTAATGGGAGATTGTGATACACCAATACCAAATTATTATAACAAAGAAATGGTAAGGCTAGTAGGTGAGCCAATACCAATAAATAATGCACCGACATTGAAGCAAAAAAGCGAAAGCATATCATTACAAGTAAAAATCGATGAAAGGGGAGAAGAGCCGATATGCCAATGTGATACATACACAGGAAAGATAGAAGCAACTGATATTGACGGAGACGAATTAAGTTTTAAAGCTTTTAATCCATATACAAATAAACTTAGTTCTAATTTTGTCTTAAATGATGATGGAAGTTATACATATACTACAACAAAAGATAGCTATTCCGAAACAATCTGGGTTACAGTTAGCGATAATAAGGGTGGAGAAGTTATAAAAGAGTTATACTTTAAAGTGGAGCGTTGGATACTTAGTGGTCAATTACAACCACCACAAAATCATACACCTATACTGGAAAAGGAATTTGAAAAAATAGATATAGATTTAAGCGATAAAGAAAGTGTTGTATATAAAGACATTATACAATCTATCGACATTGATGGGGACAATCTAAATTTTAAGGTTTTAAATCCTAGTCCAAATTTTACTTTATATGGTTTAAATAGAAATTATACTGGCTATTCTTATACTGCAACAAAGGGAAATGTTGGTGAAATAATTCAAATAGAAATCAGTGACGGCAAAGGTGGAGCGATAGTAAAAACACTTGAATTTTGTGTTAATGAAATAGATACTACAAAATCTATTAACGAAACTAATGCAAATTCGGAAGCTAATTTCAACAAAATCGCAAATGATTTAGCATTTAGATTTGGCGAAAATAACTTTAATAAAAGTTCAGTAAATTCTAGCGAATTTGCAAATTCTACAAATTCTGGTAATTCAGGCTATATAACCGCAAATCAAATGGATAAAATCATCGAACAACTAAACACTTACTCAGATGATAAGGGTTTAGGAAATTTTGCATTTAACGATATGCAAAATTCGGTAAATTTGCAGATTTATGGGTAGAATTGGCGTATTAAAATTCGGCAATTTTGCCGAATTTTAATTTATTTGTAATTAATTTTTTTAAAGGAATATTTTTGAAAAAATATCTAATATACTTTATATTTATAGTAAATTTTGCTTGGAGTTTAGAAAATTCTAGTATTTACTCCTTTGAAAATTTACTAAACCACACACTTGCTAACTCCCCAAGAGCTAATATTTCTAGATTGCAAATAGATGAAGCACTCTTAGATTATGATTATGCTTTATCAAATTTCTATCCTACGCTTTATGTGGGAGCAAACTCAGAGTATTCAAAGAGATTTGATGAAAACTATAACTCCATTTATGTAGGAGAAAGCTCACTAAGCTCATCTACCTCTTATCAAAACTCGCTCTCGCTTGGTCTTAGATATGATTTGTTTAAATTTGGAGCTGATTATTATCATGCAAAATCAGCAAAAACACATATCTACACTACGACATTTCAAAAATGTGCCGATGAGATTGAAATTTCTTTAAATTTATTAGAAAACTACTACAAGGCTTTAAATTTAAAAAACAAAATCTCTACAAACGAAGAGTTAAAAGAAATTT
>JAGAZK010000043.1 GCA_017940085.1 Campylobacter sp. | reverse complement strand
TTCAAATTTTCTCCCAAATTTACTCAAATTTTAAATTTTTTCAAAAAATTTCAAAAATTTAACGCAATTTAAGCTAATTTTAATGGGGGGGGGTAGAATAATACTTTGAAAACAACTAAATTTAATCAAATTTAGATTCTTCGCTAACCCTTTGCTTTGCTCAGGGTTTCGCTCAGGAATGACAAAATAGCAGTATTTTGGCTCAAATTTGATGAAAATTTAGTATTAAATTTATTTCAAAGGAAAAAATATGCGTAAATTTAGCAAATTTGGTGCCATAGCGGTTTTGGCAAGTAGTTTGGTAAGCAGTGCAGTAGCTGCAAATTTAGACGGCTTTTTTGTAGGAGCTGAAGGCAAATATAATTTTAAATCACAAATTAAAAGCGGCTATGGAGATGCTACTGGGGCATATAAATTTGATGCCGATGATAGCCTATTTGCTCTTGGCTTAAAAGTAGGCTATGATTTTGATTTGTTCAGAGTTTATGGAGTAATAAATCATAATTTTGAAGCTAAAGATAGCGTAGCAATTCTTGGTCCAGCACTAGGATTGCCAATACCTGAAGAGCTTAAATGGAGTGGAAATGATTTTGTTTTGGGAGCAGATTGGACACCTAAATTTAGTCTTGCTGGACTTGATTTTAAAGGAATTGTTGGAGCTTTTGCTGGGACTAGTAAGATTAATGTGAAGTATTTTGCACAATATAGCACGAGTACTATGACTAGCGATTATTCACAAGATGGATTTATTTATGGGCTTAAACTTGGTGGCATTTATGAAATAAATCAAAACAATGAGATTGAATTTGGTTTGAAATATGACAAGGCTAAATACGATGATAAAAATGTCGCACTAAATATGAGTGGCACATTGGTGCCAATGACAGCCAAAGACACCAAACGCACAAATTTAGGAGTATTTGTGGGATACAATTATAAATTTTAATTTTGGGGATTAATTCCCCAGCTCGTCCAGCTTTTTAGTGCTTTTTGGCGATTATTCGTATTCGCTCACTTAGCGGACACAAGGAAATTTATTTCCAAATTTACACGCAAAAATGCTGTTCGCATTTGTTGCATCGTGTAAATTTTGCTTCATTCGCTCATACTCTGTCTGCTTTGCAGTTGTGAGCAAAGCGAAACAAAAAACGCCTTCTGTTTGCAGTTGCGAACGCAAGTGAAGCAAAAAAATCATCTAAAAATCCTTCGCCGAGTGTTTTACACAATCTGTCTTGAATATTTGCTGAAAATACAGCGAGATTTATAGACTTTCAAATTTACTTAGTTTTGCAAATTTGCTTAAATTTAATCCAAATTTGAGCAAATTTAATTAAATTTCATCATTCTAAGCCCAATCCTTGAGCGTAGCCAAAGGTCAGCGAAGTATCTAAATTTGCGTAAATTTAATCAAATTTGTTTTAAATTTACTCCCAAATTAAAAGCAAATTTACTGATAAATAAATTTACAAAACTCTTGCTATTAATTCTACCCAATTTTCACATCTCATATCTGAGCCTTGCAAATTTAAGGCGTTGTTTAGTTGCATTTTACAAGCACTGCACTCGGCACTCACGCAATGCGTATTTGTAGAAATAATCTGAGTGGCTCTTTTGAGACCAACTTGGCGTGAGAGATGATAATTTTCACTTTGCATAGTTACACCGCCAAACCCACAGCAACTCATATTATCGCCGATTTCTTTTATATTATAAATTTGCGATAATAACTCTCTTGGCTCATTAAAAATACCTTGCATTTTTTTGGCATGACAAGGGTCATGATAAGTGATTTGTGTTTTTTGGGCTAAATTTGCACCTTCTTGGGCTAAAATTTGAACTAAATTTGTTTGTTTTACAAAATATTCACTCGCCATAAATATTTTTTGTGCTACGCTTTTGGCTTTTTTATTCCAAACTTCATCGTTTTGAAAAAATCTCTCATAATCCACTTTTATCATTGCTGAACATGTGGCCTCTGGAATAATTATCGCATTAATTTTCTCAAGCAATTTCTCAAAATACTCAATATTTTTCTTAGCATTTTGTCTAACTGTATCAAATTCGCCCGTAAAATACGCTGGAGCACCACAACAGGCTTGATCTTTCATAAGATGAACATTGATTTTAAGAGCTTTGCAAATTTTTAATAATCCCTCTCCCACATCGCTATAAGCATAGTTTGCCATACAGCCTATAAAAATACCGATTGTTTTATCGCCGCCATTATCAATAAACTCAGGGTGCGAGTTTAAAAAACTCGTTTTTTTCACGCTCGGCAATAATCTTTCTTTTTTTACTAATGGCAAGGAAAATTTAGGCTTCATTTCATCATTATATATTTTAAATCCACAACTTTGAAAAACAAAACCAAATTTAGCAGCTAAATCCATTAATTTGCGGTTTTTTAATAAAGTAAAAAATGCTTTTTTATACCAAGCAATGCCAAATTTATCCGCTATTTTGGCTCTGATATTTTCTATCATTTCATCAGTTGGCAAATCACTTGGACAAACACTCACGCAATTTGTGCATAAAAAACAACTTTCAAAGATTTTTTTAGCGTTTTTATCTAATTTAAGCTCATTTCTTTTGTAAGCTCCAATCAAATCCAAAAATCCGCGTGGGCTACTAACCTCATCGCCACTAATCCTAAAAATCGTGCAAGTTGGCTTACATTTGCCACATTTCACACATTTTTCAGAAATTTCTTCAAAATTAAAATTTTTCATTTGCTATTTTGTTTGTTTGAACTAGCCTCAACTGCTTTGATAAAAGCAGATCTAATGCCGCACTCTTCAAGCTTAGCCACACCTTCAATCGTAGTCCCAGCAGGCGAACAAACAGCATCTTTTAAAAGTGCTGGGTGAGTATTGCCCAAAAGCTTTGAAACACTATCAAATAAACCACTTACAAGCTTATATGCACTCTCAAATTTTACTCCTTGTGCGACTGCTCCATTTGCCAAACTCTCAGCCACCATAGCCAAAAACGCTGGAGCACAACCGCTAATCACACCAGCAGCTGTAAATTCTCTATCGCTTTCAAATCTTACACTTTGTCCAAAGCCGTTTATTATTTCATTTGCAGCTTCATCTCCGATAAATGGCGTAATACTTGCTCTAAACTCAGCTGCCAAATTTGGCAAACAAACAGCGTATTTTAAAGATCTAATGCTTGATTTTAGCGTAGCCAAATCAGTTCTTGCTAAGACGCTTACGCAAATCGCGGCTTTTCCAATAAGCATTTTTGATACTAACTCGAGTGCGTATGGTTTGAAAGCTAAAATTATGTTTTTGCCTGTAATATCGTATCTCTCGCCATAAAGCTCAGTTTCAAAGCCAATTTTTTTCAACTCCATTACAGAAGTTCTTGTGCGACCTACTATTACAACATCAAAACCACTATCTTTTAGCCCAAATGCCATAGCTTTACCCATAGCTCCGCTACCTAAAATATAAACTTTCATAATTCTTGCCTTTTATACAGTTTTTGAAAAGCTGTTTTTTACGCCTTTAAATTTAATCATATATTCATCAAAACACATTGCAATATTGCGAATAAGCAGTGTTCCAGTTTCATTTACTTTAATTTTTTCATTATCTACACTTACAAATTCACTCAAATTTTCAAGCTCAGCTAATTCTGATTTGAAATGAGTGAAAAAATCTATATTAAATTCATTTTCTATTTTTTTAATATCAAGACTAAAATTTGCCATAAGTCCCATTATGACAGCTTTTCTAAGTCTATCTTCGTCGCTAAGCAAAATTCCTTTAAAATTTGGCAATTTTCCACTATCAATAGCACTTTCATAGCTTGGCAAATCTTTGAAGTTTTGTGCATAATAATCATCGCCTTCGCCAATGCTTGTAAGTCCAATGCCAATCAAATCAGCTCCGCCTTTTGTAGTATATCCTTGAAAATTGCGGTGAAGTGAGCCGTTTTTTAAAGCTGAAAATAATTCATCATTTGGTTTAGCATAATGATCCATACCTATCATCTTGTAGCCATTTTGAGTAAAAAACTCCATTGTATATTTTAAAATCTCAAGCTTTACTTTTGGGCTTGGAAGTGTAGTTTCATCAAATTTACGCATAGATTTTTT
>JAGAZK010000042.1 GCA_017940085.1 Campylobacter sp. | reverse complement strand
TCGTTTTCGCCTGTAGTTTTAAACTCATCTTTAAATGCTAAATTTTTAAATAATTCTTTATTTTTTTGCAATATCATTTGTGCAAACAAAGGCTTTGATTTTATTTTTCCTAGAGTTTTTGGAGATGAATTTTGCGGAGTTTGTGAGTTTTTAGAGAGCAAAAATATTGATTTTAGGTTAGGGGATTTTACAAATTTTCCACATTTCAAAGCGATTTTTGTCAATTCTTTTTTAGAGCCTGTGGCTTTTGGAAGTTCGCAAAGAGCGATTATTTGCGAACAAGATGAAAATTTATTTATCAAAGAAGCCGAGTTTTTGCTCAAATTTGACCCAAAAACTCAAATTTATTTACCCAAAAATTCAAAAATAAATTTGCAAAACAGCATTTATTTTGATGATATTAAGCAAATTTGTTCAATTAAAGATTTTCGCTATGCTTTGGTATTGTGTGAATACGAAGAATTGTTTTTTATTTTAGAAAACAAAAAACAAGAAATAACGCTATTTGATTAAAGGAAAATTATGAAAAAAGCCGTGATTTTGCTAAATATGGGCGGGGCTGACAATTTAGATCAAGTTGAAGTATTTTTAAAAAATATGTTTAGAGATAAATATATTTTAGGCATAAAAAATGATTTTTTACGCAAATTTGTGGCTTTTTTGATTACAAAAATGCGTAAAAACTCAGCTATTAAAAATTACCAAAAACTTGGTGGCAAATCACCGATTTTAGACATCACAAAATCTCTTATAAATAAGCTAAATTCACTTGAGAGTGAAATTATTTTTGATTATGCTATGAATTATACGCCACCATTTTGCGATGAAGTTTTGGCTAAATTTGTTAAATTTGATGAAATTGTATTATTGCCATTGTATCCGCATTATTCGCAAACCACGATAAAATCAAGCTTAGAAGCCGCTCTAAAATCTGCTAATAAACTCCAAATTCAAGATAAAATCAAAATAATCAAGCCATTTTATGATGATCAAATTTATAACCAAATAATTGTTCAAAATATCACAAATGCAGTATCTGGGCAAAATGTGAGCGATATTGATTTGGTATTTTCTGCTCATTCTTTGCCAGTTTCTATAATCAACAAAGGCGATCCATACGAAAAACACACAAACGCTCAAGTAGAGATTTTGCGTGAGAAATTATCAATTTTGGGCTTTAAAAGCGTGAGTTTAGCATATCAAAGCAGACTTGGTCCAGTAAAATGGCTCTGTCCAAATATAGCTGAAGTTTTGCCAAATTTACAGAGCAAAAAAGCTCTCATTTATCCGATTAGTTTTTGTATTGATAATTCTGAAACAGATTTTGAATTGGCGATTTTTTATAAAGAATTAGCTATGGAGTGCGGATTTGAGTATTATAAAGTAGTCAAAGCCCCAAATGACAGCGATGAATTTGCTAGGTTTTTATTAAATTTGGTCAAATTTACTGCTTTTGGGCAGTAAATTTAAACCAAAATTTGCTTATTTTTTCTTGTTTTTTATAGCTTCTTGCACAGAGCTAAAGATTGATTTTACTTTTACATAATCTCCATTTGATTGGGAGAGTGATTGAGTATTTTTCCAAGCTAAAATCTCTAAAATAATAGCTGCTAAAAGGAATATAAGTCCAATCACAACGATCAATAACAAAACTCCAGCGACATAACACCAAAATGCGTTTGTGAAATGTTTTTGAGAAGTAATTTGTGCAAGTTCTTTATAATACAAATAAGATGAAATAATTCCACATATTACTATTG
>JAGAZK010000041.1 GCA_017940085.1 Campylobacter sp. | reverse complement strand
TTACTTCACTGATTATACTTGCCATCTCTTGCTCCATAAACTGCTAGTTTTGATATAAATTCATCAAAAGACTGCTCTGCGGCATTTTTGATAGCATTATATCTATCTGTATCGCTAATAACACTATCAGTGTATTTTGTGCCTTGTATCAAATTTGAAACAGAAAAATCATAATCCCCAACTGTTGAAATATTTCTAACGCTTTTATCTTTAAAAACCACTTTATAATCCACGACCAAATTTACTTTATAAGCAGTGGTATAACCATAAATATCAGACGAAAGACCAGTAAATGAAAGTGAGCCGATACTAGCTGTGATGATTGTATCTGCATTTTGCTTGTCGCTAAGATCTTTATTTAGTCTTTTGATAGCGGCTTCTCTTATGCTATCTTTCATAATCACAGTATTTTGCGGATCTATTCTGCTGATTATTACTTCTACAAAAACACTATCTCCGATTAAATTTTGTGTCATTGTAGATACTGGTCTATAGCCGCACCCCAAAAACAAAAAAATTAAAATCGCAGACAAAAATCTCATTTTATCCCTTAATAACAATATTTACAAGTCTATTTGGCACATAAATTTCTTTTATTATTTCTTTGCCCTCAAGCCATTTTATAGCTGCTTGTTTGCCTTGTTTGATGATATTTTCTTGGCTCTCGTTCGCATCTACACTAAACTCGGCTCTTCTTTTGCCATTGATAGTAACTGCCAAAGAAATACTATCTTGAACAAAAACTTCATCGCAAATTTTAAGTTTGCTAAAATTTGCTCTTTTGAAAAGTTTTTCGCTTAACTCACTAGCAATATGCGGAACGATTGGTTCAAGCAAATTTAAAATAACAAAATAGCCCTCAGTAAAAACTTCTTTGTTATTCTGCGAATTTAGCGCATTTAAGGCTTCCATACAAGCAGCGATTAAAGTATTAAACGCAAATGAGCTTTCATAAACGCTTACGGATTTTTGCAACGCCTCATAAACTTTAAGACGCGCATATTTTTCATCTTTGCTTAAATTTTCATGGTTGATTTGTGGAATTTGCGTTGTTTTAATAACGCTTTCGCTTCGCTCATAAAGGCGGTTTAAAAATTTATATGCCCCTTCAACTGCGCTATCGTTCCACTCTAATTCTTTTTGCGGAGGAGCAGCAAACAAAATAAAAAGTCTAGCCGTATCAGCTCCGTATTTAGCGATAATATCATCGGGATCTACCGTGTTGCCTTTTGATTTACTCATTTTTGCACCATCTTTTAAGACCATACCTTGTGTCAAAAGTCTAACAAACGGCTCATCATCACGCAAATAGCCTAAATCTCTTAGCGCCTTTTGGAAAAATCTAGCATAAAGCAGGTGCAAAATGGCGTGTTCGATACCGCCGATATACTGATCTACGCTCATCCAGTAATTCACGCTTTGTGTGTCAAACGCCTTATCTTGC
This sequence comes from Campylobacter sp., assembly GCA_017940085.1. GTDB lineage: Bacteria > Campylobacterota > Campylobacteria > Campylobacterales > Campylobacteraceae > Campylobacter. The sequence continues at coordinate 63 of JAGAZK010000041.1, read as the reverse complement.
CACGATTTCTCATCGCTTGCATACCTTGCAAAATACCAGCTACTTTCAAAAAATGTATCAAGC
>JAGAZK010000040.1 GCA_017940085.1 Campylobacter sp. | reverse complement strand
AAATAACAACACCAATATATAGATAAAAATAATGAATTGTAAAAAATAAAATAAAAATCCATAAATTACAATAAAATCGTGTATTATTCCGCTTTGGTATTGTATGTTTATAAAATGCGATAGCAAAATTACTCCATCAGGAATACATATTAATATATAACAAATAAGTGCCATAATAAAGTAAAATTTATCAATGGAACATAGGTTTTTTAGGATTTGCATGAGAGAGATATAAGATTTTGATACCAAAAATATACTAATTAATAACAATATAAAATATAAATATGAAATCATTTTATAATCATTAGTAGAATACAAAAATGTATTTTTTGCACTCACAAGTATAAAAAAGCACATAATAATGGCAAATGAATATAAAATAATCCAATTCTTTTTATTATTTAATTTAGAAATTATATAAAATTGACATATTTTTATCACAAATACGATAATAAAAGCAACATAAGCTAAATTTACTAAAATTGCTACACCATACTTAAAGGATTTTGGAGTAAATATGACTACACATATAATGATTGAAGCAAATATTGCTGTAATTATAAATTGCCAAATAGAGTATTTTTTAAGTTTTGTTAAATCATTTGAAGTCAATTTTTCCAATCGCTATCCTTTCTAATTTTGAAATCCTATCAAAATTTTTACTGAATTTATTCTAATAAACTATGAAAAAAAATCAAAACTTATAAATAAAACATAAATTTACTCTCAAATTAAATTTATTGATTAAATTTGAGCTAAATTTAATCAAATTTTGATGACAAAGCACTAAAATTTGTGCGAAATTTACTCGCTAAATACTATTTCAAACTCGCTTGGTTTGCTTAGTTTTTGGATATTGTCTTTGAGCATAAAATAATCTTTGGCTCCGTAAATTTCTAAGCGATTTTGAGTAAATTTAAAATCCATTTCTGCTCTCTCGCCAAAAAATTGTGAAAGCAAAAGTATGTAATTAAGCCATCTCACGCTCTCGATATTAGGCAACAAATTGCCATAATTCGCAAGTCCAGCTTCGCCTTTGTCGCCGTATTCGATAATAGCTGAAATGAGTGCCTTTTGGCTGTGTGTAAATCCGTAATTGATACCATTTCGTATCATATAGCCACCGTGTTTGGGCTCCAAATTTAAACTAAAAGTCGCATTGAAAATCTTGCTAGCTACGCCTAGTTCAAACGCTAAATTTGGATTTAATTTGTGAAGCGGGGATAATTCTTTGAATAATTTATTTGCAAATTTGAGTGCAATTTGGCTGTTTTTTTGGCAAAAACGATCTTGCAAACTTCTAATGCTAGGATTGAAATTTTTAGGCAAATTTATTCCAGGTCGGAGTAGATTTGACAAAAATACGCCCTCTCTTACTCCTGCACTGCTTGTAAAAACACTTTTTGTGCCGAGTTTATCAGCGATTGCGACAAATATTGCGGCACCACCTCTAATCGTATCAAAGCGATCTTTTTTGATATAAAAATTTTGCAAATTATCTAAAGATGAAGAAATAATAGCTCTAATAAAATCTTTTTGCTCATCAAATTTATAATGAAAGTTGTGAAGAGTTTTGATTGGGTGGTTTGTCTTGGTGATGATAGAATCGCTAATCGCCCTTAGTGAGCCGCCGATTGCAATCAAATTATCACTCCTAAAATGATCAGGTATTTTTAAAACATATTCGTTAATAAATTTATCAATCAAATCTGGCTGATTTTTATCAAAAAACAATTCTTTCAAACGAACTGTGCCTAAATTTAATGAAATTGTGTCAATTATCTTGCCATTTTGGATTTTGGCAAGTTCAGCAGATCCCCCGCCAATATCCAAAGTAGTGGCTTGCTCAATTGGGCTGAGTAAATTTAATGCTGCAATTCCGCCAAAAAACGCTTCTGTTTTGCCGTCAATTACTTTTAAATTTAAACTCAACTCATCAAATATTCTTTTGATAAAATCTTTGGCATTTGGTGCATCTCTTAGGGCAGAAGTGCCTGCGCAAAGCACTTTTTTGACACCATAAAATTTAATCAAATGTTTAAATTCGCTAAATGCACAAAACACATTATCCATAGCTTTTTGTTGCAAAACTCCGCCATTTTCATAAGCACCTTCTCCTAGCCTGACTTTGATTTTGTATTCTCTAAAAATAAAAAAACCAAGTCTGCTTGTGCGTTCGAATATGACCATTCTTGCGGAATTTGATCCCAAATCTATAACAGCTACTCTTTTTGGCATTTTTGTCCTTTATGTTTTGTTAATCGGCAAACTAAAACTAGCAATAGCACCACTTCTATCGGATCTATTTTTAATCTCAATATCTCCGCCAAGTGTAGCAGCTGCATTTTTTGCCAAAAATAATCCCAAACCAGCTCCAGTTTTATCCCCATATCTCTTAAATGGTGCAAACAAATCTTGGTTTTGCTTGATACCTTCGCCCTCATCAATCACTTTGATAATAAATTTATCATCTTTTATCTCAGAAGACACCAAAATTACAGAATTTGGCGGAGAAAATTTAATAGCATTTTGAATAAAATTTTGGATTATGTTTGTAAGAAGCGTAATTTGTAAATTTAGTGTCAAACTAGGTGGCGAAAAATCAGTTTTTATGTCTTTGTTCTCAGCTCTTGCAAGGAGTAAGAAATTGCGTGAAATATCGTGCAAAAATGCGATTATATCGATCTTAGTAGCTTCTTCAAATTGAGCTCCTTCTTGGCGACCGATTGCCAAAATAGAACTTATCATTTTATTCATTTGATCAATAGAATTATTGTTATTTTTGAGAGCTTCTATGTATTTTTGGGGCTCTCTTGGCTTAATTAAAGTAACTTCATTTTTGGTTTTCATTACTGCCAAAGGCGTCTTTAGCTCATGTGCAGCACCTGTAAAAAGCTCTTTTTGATAGTTTGAAACTATTTTTAGGCGTTTGATGAGTTGATTTAAGCTATCACCAAGTGGTTTAAATTCATTTGGAATTTGATCTGATTTTATTTCTTCTAAACGATTTTCATTTAAATTTAATAAATTTTTGCTCAAAATCTTTATAGGAAATAACAAAATCCTTGACAAAAACATAGCATAAAACAAAACCAAACTCGTAACTGTCGCATTTACAACCAAAATATTAATAAGAATTTGATCTACCATATTTGTGTATTTGGTGGTGTCTTTTTTCAAAGTCAAAATTATATTATCATTGCATGGATAAATAAGTGTGAGAAATGTCTTGTTTGCTTGTTTTTCTTGAGTAAATTGTAAATTTACAAGATTGTTTGAGTTTTTTTGTATTTTGGCAAGTATATTGTGGGCTTTGAAATCAGAAAATTTAATCTCTCCGTCAGAAAACTGCTTGGCTTTGGATTTTAGTTCAAAAACTACGCCCTCTAAAATAGTAATTTTTGTGTAATGATACAGCATTACAGAAAAAATTACTATCAACATAGCCCCAGCAGTAGCTAACTGCAGGGCAAATCTAGCTCTTAAGCTTTTTTCGGGAAACAAAATCTATATCCGCGGCGGCGAACAGTCTCGATTGTAGAAATATTAAGTGGTTTATCCATTTTTTGGCGAATTTGATTGATTGCTACTTCAATTACATTTGGAGTTACAAGCTCTGGTTCTTCCCAAATAGCGTCTAAGAGTTGCTCTTTGCTAACAATTTGATCTGAATGTCTTGCAAGGTGAGTTAGGACTTCAAAAGGTTTGCCTTTTAGCTCAATCTCTTGTCCTAGATAAATGATTTTTTCTTCATCCGGATCTATGATTAGATCATCGATTTTGATTACATTTGTTCCACCAAAGCGAAGTCTAGCTTCTATTCTTGCGATTAAAATATCAAAATCAAATGGTTTTTTGATATAATCATCAGCTCCAGCTTTCAAAGCTGCTATTTCGCTATTTTTATCATCTTTTGCAGATAATACAACTACAGCGGTGCGGGAATTTTTTTGTTTAGCTACGCCAACTAAATCTAATCCATCGCCATCAGGCAACATCAAATCAGTAAGCACTAGATCATAATTTCTAATGCCTATAAAATACTCTGCATCTTTGAAATTTTCTGAACTATCTGTTTGATAGCCATATTCTTGCAGACCTTCTGCTATTGTTTTGTTTAGTGTGATTTCATCTTCCACTATCAAAATTCTCATTATGTTTTCCTTAAACTTAAAAATTTGGCGTGATTTTAGCATAAATTAAGTAATATTTCAAGTATATTAAACTAAATTTAATATGTATATTTCAACACCGCTCCGACTTCGGCATTTTCGATAATATCGGGCTTTGTGATTTTTAGTTTTATATGCTTTAAAGTCAGAAATTTAGCCTTTAAATCTTTCTTAAAAAAATTTAAAGCATCTTCTATTTTAAAGAATTGTTTTTCGTTAAATTTAGTTATAAAATACTCGCAAAGTTCAGCGTAATTGATAAATTCATCTGCTATTAAATTTGCACTTATTTTTACTTTTTGTTTGGTGTGTCTTTCAAAATCAAGCATACCAATAATGGTCTCAAAGCTCAATTTTTTCACAAATACACTTATCAAATGACTTTCTTTTCTTGACCTTTTATAAGTCTGATTATATTTGGTATATGTTTATAAAGCACGATTGTAGCGATAATAAGAAGCGGTGCGTGAGTATGAATAACTGGCATATCGTAATGCAAAATAAAAGAAAACGCCACAATAGCCACAAGTGCTGATAATGAAGCCAAACTCGAGATTTTCAAAACCTTTCCCACTATAAACCAAACAAGCAATGCCAAACAAAGCTCTATTGGCAAAAATATAGCAAGCACACCAGCTCCAGTAGCAATCCCTTTTCCACCATTAAATTTCAAATACACACTAAAACAATGTCCAACCACAGCTAAAACAGCCATACTCCAAAGCGTTCGTTCATCTAATTCAAATACAAACTTAGCTACTAAAATTGGGATTATACCCTTTAGTGCATCGCAAACCACAGTTAAAATCGCAATTTTTTTTGCCAAAGATGGGTTTTTGTCTTTTAAACTTCTTAAAACATTTGTAGCACCTATGCTATTGCTACCAAGCTTTGTAATGTCTTCACCAGCAAAAATTTTACTCAAAACCAAACCGAAAGGGATTGAGCCAATCAAATAAGCAACGGCGTAAGCTATTAAATTTTCGTTCATTTCTTATCCTAAATTTATCCTAAAAATTTGCTTTGTTTTGCAATTCTTCTAAAAGCTGAGCCTGTCTTGTTTTAGAAAATTTAACAATTTTTGGGATTACATCTTGGGGTTCAAGACTTTGACAACAATATCTCATAGAATTATTATAATTTAAAGATGTAACTAAATTTACTTTCAAATTTACGCTTATTTCTTCTTTTGTATCTGGCATAACAAGATTGAAAATAGCAGTTAATTCATCACCTTTTTCAAATTTGGCATCTTGGATGCTGACCACGCCAATCCCGCCTTGTGAAATATCAAAAAGTTTGCCCTCGATTTGAATACCTGAATTATTTTTCAAAATAACAGAAGTCGGAATGCTCGGATGCACCCTAGAATGTGCTCTTTGGAGTGCGTGCATTTTGCCAATTCTACTAAAATTACCTAGCAATACAGATCTAGAGCCTAAATAAACACCCAAAATATCAGCCTTAACATTTGTGCTTACATGATCATTTTTAACAATAAAAGCATTTTTTTCTTCTTTCATTGCAAGAATTTGCATCAAATCAGTTTGAAACAAAACGGTATCTGAGTTTTCGTTTATATCCAAAATCTGGGCTTTTGATTTGATTTTTATGCCTTTGTATAAATTTAAAAACTCTAAATCAAAATTTGCTGATTTTAGGGCTTTGATTTCATCTATTACATTGCCTGTCAAACTAAATCCAGATGATTGGATATAATTTTGATTGTAAATTTGTGTATTTTGGTTTGTTTGTTCTTGGGCTGTAGAATCCAAATTTGATGAAAAAATAAAATTGACAAACGAAGCACAAGCATAGCTAAAATAATACTGACAATGCATTAAATTTGAATAATTTGTGGTGATTTTTTTATTAAATTCATTGATTAAATTTAACAAAGAAGCACAAATTAAATATTTCGCAAAATCTTTATCGTCAAAGCACTCATCAATACTATCTAACAAGGCTTTTTTATCATAATCAATTTTTGTGATATTTTCAAAAACAAGATTCATTAATTCATCAAATTTAAATGAATCTACATATTTATAGCCTTTTAAAAGTGATTTTGAATATGCTAAAAATCCATTTTCTAAATCATCTAAAATTGAAGAACATTTCGTGATTAATTCGTTTCTACCGACAAAATCCATAGCACGACCCTTAAAATAATTTTCTTAGGTATTATAATAATTTTATCTTAAGCATAATTTAATTATTTTATTTAATTTCCACCAAATTTAAGCAAAGCCGAACCCCAAGTAAAACCGCCACCAAATGCATCAAGCAAGACTAATGAGCCATTTTTTAATCTACCATTTTCGTAAGCATCATTTAATGCCATCGGAATTGAAGCTGAGCTTGTGTTACCGTATTTTTGCACGGTCAAAACACATTGCTCGTCTTTTAAATTTAATCTTTGTTTTACTGCATCAATTATACGCAAATTTGCTTGGTGTGGGACAAATAAATCAACATTATCACTTGAAATATTATTTTTTTCAAGTATATGAACGACATCATTTGTGAGCGTTTGAACTGCTATTTTAAATACTTCATTTCCGCTCATATGAATAAAATTTAATCTACTATCCAAATTTGCTTGATTTGGTGGATTTTTTATAGCAAAACCCGGAGTAATGAGCAAATTTGACTTACTACCATCGCTAGCTGTGTGAATATCTATGATATGATTATCATCTCTTTGGCTAATTACCGCAGCTCCAGCTCCATCGCCAAACAAAATACAAGTAGTCCTATCGCTCCAATCAACAATAGCACTCATTTTCTCAGCCCCAATTATCAAGACATTTTTATTCGCCCCGCTCTCAACAAGTGCTTTTGCCAAATTTAGAGCATAAATAAATCCACTACAAGCTGCACTTATATCAAATGCACTAATACCGATAAGTCCTAAATTTGCAGCTATTTTACAAGCAGTTGATGGCATACAAAAATAATCAGGCGTAATAGTAGCGCAAATAATTGCATCAATTTCATTTGGGTTTAAATTTGCTCTAGAGATTGCTAATAATGCAGCTTTTGTCGCCATATCGCTTGTAAGCTCATTTTTATCAGCTATATGGCGTGTTTTGATACCTGTTCGCTTCGTAATCCACTCATCGCTGGTCTCAACCATTTTTTCCAAATCAAAATTACTAAGGATTTTTTTTGGTTCATAAGCTCCGATTGAAATTACAGAAGCTTTTTTCATTTTTTATCCGAAAATGTGCTAAGCTCACTCTCAATTACGCTTGTAATATCTGATTGTGCAAATTTGATAGCTTGAAAAATCGCATTTTTTATAGCTTTTGGCGTAGATTTACCATGACTGATAATAACGCAATTTTTTATCCCCAAAAGCGGAGCTCCGCCGTATTCATCATAATCAATTTGAATTTTAAGTCTTTTAAATACTCTTTTCATCAAAATTGCACCAAATGTTGCAAAAGGCGATTTTTTGAGATTTTGTTTGATTATTTTTGAGATTGCACTTGCTACGCCTTCGCTGGTTTTTAATAAAATATTTCCAACAAAACCATCGCAAACTATTACATCAACGCTTCCGTCAAAAATTTGATTTCCTTCTGCGTTTCCAGCAAAAGACTGCATTTTTGAAAGCAAAGTAAATGATTCTTTTGTAAGTTCATTGCCTTTGCAATCTTCTTCACCATTACTCAAAAGTCCAATTTTTGGATTTTGTATTTTTAAAATTTGCTTAGCATACGCTTCGCCCATCACAGCAAATTCAAATAAATTTTCTGGCTTACAATCGACATTTGCACCTACATCAAGCACTAAAGTTTTTTTGCCTTTTAGTGTAGTAGGCATCAAAGTAGCAATCCCAGGTCTTGATACGCCTTTGATTCTACCTATTCTAAGAGTAGCTAAGCTCATCGTAGCACCGCTATGTCCAGCAGAAACTACAGCCTCACACAAACCATCTTTTACTAAATCTACAGCCTTAAAAATACTTGTTTCTTTTTTCTTCAAAACATCAGTCGCAAGCTCTCCCATAGGAAAAACTTCATTTGCCTGAACAAAACTAACTTTTTTTTCGTATTTTTTAGGAATCATAGGTCTTATTTGATCTTCATCGCCAACTAAAACAGCGTGAAAATCTTTTTGTTCTAAGGCCTCACAAACACCTTTTATAATGGGCTCACAACCAAAATCACCGCCCATTGCGTCAATTGCTATTTTTAACATTATTTGTTATATTCACCTGTTGTTGGATTGACTTTGTGTGGCATTTTCCAATTGCCGTCTTTGTCTTTGACTGGCATAGGAAGTGTTACTTTATAATGAGTTCTGCGTTTTGCAGCTCTTGTGTGGCTTACTCGTCTTTTAGGTACCGCCATTTTATTCTCCTTTTAAAATTTTACATTCATCGCAATAAAAATAATCACTCTTATAAGCTTCAATCTCGCTATTTAGGACCTCATCTAAATCTATTTGTCCATCAAAAAACTCAATTGTATCGCTTAATTCGTTTTCTTTGTCTTTATAAACACCATCGCTTAAATTTAAATCAACTTCAAGATTTGGTTTTATAATTATATTTTTTCCACATTTATCACAAATGTGTTCAAATTCGCCGTAAATTTTGCCTTTGCATTTGACTAAATTTTGATTAATTGGCTCAAATTTACCGCTAAAAGCTATCAAATCTTGTTTTATCTCAAATGATTTTGAAGATTTGATAGCTGAAAATAAAATTTTCAATTAGCAAATTTCTCTTTTTGCGAAGAAAAATGCAATTTCGATTTTTGCATTTTCTAAGCTATCGCTACCATGAACAGCATTTGCATCAATACTATCAGCAAAATCTGCTCTAATAGTGCCTTTTTCAGCTTTTTGTGGGTCTGTTGCACCCATAAGTTCGCGATTTTTAGCTACAGCATTTTCGCCCTCAAGCACCATAACTACAACTGGACCGCTTGTCATAAACTCAACTAATTCGCCATAAAAAGGTCTATCTTTATGAACTTCATAAAATCTCTTAGCATCATCTGTGCTAAGTAATAATTTTTTAGCAGCTGCAATTCTAAGTCCATTTGTTTCAAATCTGCTAATAATCTTGCCTATGACGCCTTTTTTGACAGCATCAGGCTTAATTATAGATAATGTTTGCTCCATATTAACTCCATAAAAATTTAAGGGTGCGATTTTAGCAAAAAAATCTTAAAAATAAATTTAATCAGCCAATAACAGCGACTGTGCCGTTTCTTTGATCTGAAGAAATATCACTTCTAAGTGTAGCTCCTGCATTATCCCAAACTATGCAACCATCAGTCGGACAGGCACTTGCACAAGCTGGAACATCGTTGTGTCCTACACACTCTACGCATTTATCAGCATATACATAATAACAGCTTTCTCCTGTAGGGTTATCGCCATCATCAACAATAGCAGAAACTGGACACTCATCTATACAAGATCCACAACTAATACAAATATCTGTAATTTTTACAGCCATTTCATACTCCTTAATTAAATTTGACACGGAAATTTAACTAAATTTAGCTAAAAACCCGCTTTATTTTATTGTATTGACTAGATCTAAAACGGATCTTTGAAGTTTTTTGTCTTTTATATCTACTCTAAAATAAATTTTTGCTATTTTCATGTCTGTATTTGGCAATTTTACGCTATCACCAAATGAAGTATATCTGAGTCTTTTGGAATCTACGCCGTATCCTAGTAGCATATTAAACACGCTAAAAGCTCTATTTGCTCCTAAAACATAATTATTCGTATGATCTGAATTTTCATCAGCATAGCCCCTAATCTCCACAGCTACAGAGTCTGGGAGCTTGAATATTATCATTGAGACAATACGAACAAAATTAATCATATCTGGATCGTTTATTTCACTACTATTTGCTCCAAATTTGACAGAAGCTGGCAAATCAATAGCGATTTGATTTTCTGCTTGATCAAGAGCGATATTATATCTTTCATTGTTTTTATTGCGTTTAACGGCTAATTCATCGCTTACATCTTGAGCAGTCATAACTCCACCAGCTTGATTTTGCTGATCTGCTGATTGTGAGCTTTGCATTCTTCTTTCTACTGGACTTTTAGTATTTGGATAATCAAAAATTTTTATAAATTCTTCTGTTAGAGCTTCTGCTTTTTCAGCATCAACTGCTCCAATTGCATACAAAGCAATAAATAAAGCAAGCAACAAAGAAAGAAAGTCCGCATAAGGAACAGCCCATTTTTCTCCTGCTGGACATTCTGGACATTTTTTCTTCGCCATATCAAATCCTAATTAAACTGAGAAGTGTGCGGTTGAGTTTTATCCAAGAAATTAAACAATTTTGCTTCTAAATTTCTAGGATTTGCCCCATCTGCTATACCTATCAATGCTTCAATGATTAAATTTTTCTCTTTT
>JAGAZK010000006.1 GCA_017940085.1 Campylobacter sp. | reverse complement strand
GTGGGGCTTAGGGCGTATCTTAGGGACGGAGCAAATTTCATCGATGAGCTTCGCAAAATAGGCGATTTTAAGATATTTTTGGATCTTAAAATTTACGATATACCAAATACTATGGCAGATGCTTGTGAAGTGATTTCAAATGTGGGTGTTGATATGATAAACCTGCACGCAAGTAGCGGAAAACGCGCGATGAGCGAAGTTATGGGGCGTTTGGCAAATTTGCGTGAGCGACCGCTAGTTTTAGCGGTTTCAGCCTTAACTAGCTTTGATGAAGCTGAATTTAACGCTGTTTATAATTCTAACATCAATGAAGCCGTGCAAAAAATGAGCGTTGCAGCTTTTGAGAGTGGGCTTGACGGCATGGTGTGCTCTGTCTTTGAAAGTCGTTTAATCAAATCTTGCACGAGTGATAAATTTATAACTTTATGTCCCGGAATTCGTCCTTTTGGCGAAAGTGTGGGAGATCAAAAAAGGGTAGCAAATTTGCAAATTTCAAAAGAAGCAAATGCTGATTTTATCGTAGTTGGACGACCGATTTATAAAGCCGAAAATCCAAGCGAAGTGGTTGGGAAAATTTTAGAAAATATATAAATTTAACAAAATTTTCTATTTTGAGCTGTTTTATTAATCTTATTTTCGTTGAATTTTATCGCTAAAATTTGCTACTTTAAGTAGTTTAAAATCAAAGTAAATTTAAACATAAATTTGCTCTATTGATATAAATCAAATTTAAATATCTACAAAAACGCTTAAATTTAATCAAATTTGCTATAATCACGCCTTTAAATCACCAAAAATTGGATTAAATTTGACAAAAACACAAATCTTTAAAAACACTATTCCTGTGATGATGGGCTATGTGCCACTTGGTTTTGCTTTTGGGATTTATGGTGTGAGTTCTGGGCTTCCTATTTGGGTAATGGGGCTTACTTGTTTGTTTGTTTTTGCTGGGAGTGTGGAGTTTGTGCTTGTCGCATTTATCATCACAAAAGCAAGTTTAATCGATACTTTTATTATCGCATTTTTGCTCAATTTTAGACATTTTTTTTATACAATGTCGCTTTTAGATGAAATCAAAACTCTCAAAAATCGCTATTATTTCATTTATGCCTTGACTGATGAGACTTTTGCTTTGCTTAGATCACGACATAAAAATCCAAATGAAAACACAAATTTGCTTTTTAATATGACTGCTGTTTTAAATCAAATTTATTGGGTGAGCGGGGTTTTGAGCGGGGCGATTTTTGGTAGTATTTTGGATACGGATTTTAGCGGAATTGAATTTACTTTAGTAGCTTTATTTGCGATTTTGACATACGAAATGTTTAAATTTGAACGAAATTACAGAGTTTTGTCTGTCGGATTTGCTTGTGCATTTATGGGACTTTTTATTTTTAGTGATAGATATTTTTTGTTTGGATCATTGATATGTGCAATGGCTATTTTACTTATATTTAGAAGATATTTTTGATGGAATTTATTTTTTATATACTTGTAGCTTCGATTGCTACGATTTTAACTAGATTTTTACCTTATTGGTTATTTAAGAAAAAAACGCAAAATCATCATTTAGTACATTTGCAAAAGACAAGCGGACTTGTAATAATGGCGATTTTAACTATTTATGCGATGAAAACTATAAATTTTTCGGACTTTAAATTTGGTTTTGTTGCGATTTTTTGTTTGATTTTAGTTTTTGTGCTTCAAATTTGGAGAAAAAATTTCTTACTTAGTATAGTTTTGCCGACATTAATATACATGGCTTTGATACGCATTATTTCGTGATAAATCAAATTTGCTTCACACTAAAGTTTAAATTAGTATTACAATTATAAAATTAATTTTATAGTTTAAATTTAGTTTAAAAAATAATCTTATTCAAGCAAATTTACAATATAATAACGAAATTTTTACTACCAAATATCTTAAAGGAGTAGTTATGGCAAATCAAAAGCTTTTAAATGCTGTAGAAAACAGACTTTTAGAGCTATCAAATTTACCTAAAATGGACGAAAATCGTTCTATTATGGGAATTTTAGAAGAGCATGGTTTTACTCGTCGCGATTTTATGAAATGGGCCACGAGTATGACTGCGTTGTTGGCATTGCCGGCAAGTTTTGCACCGAGCGTAGCAAAGGCAGCTGAAATGGCTGATCGTTTGCCTGTAGTTTGGCTTCATATGGCAGAATGCACAGGCTGTAGCGAGAGTTTGCTAAGAAGCGACGCACCTACGATTGATAGTTTGATATTTGATTATATTAGTCTTGAATATCACGAAACAATTATGGCAGCAAGCGGTTGGCAAGCTGAGGAAAATTTGGAAAATGCCATTGAAAAATACAAAGGAAAATATGTTTTAATGGTAGAAGGTGGCATACCTGATGGAAGCAGTGCATTTTATTTATCAGTGGGACCAAAAGGTACTACAGGTAGAGAACACGCAATAAAAGCAGCTAACAATGCTTTGGCTATTTTTGCGATTGGGACCTGTTCAAGTTTTGGCGGTATTCAAGCAGCTTATCCAAATCCTACAAATGCAAAACCACTTCATAAAATAACGAATAAGCCAGTTATTAATGTGCCAGGTTGTCCGCCAAGTGAAAAAAATATAGTTGGTAATGTATTAAATTTCTTACTTTTTGGAACTCTTCCGTCTCTTGATAATTATGGCAGACCAAAATGGGCTTACGGACGCAGGATTCATGATTTGTGCGAAAGAAGAGGACATTT
>JAGAZK010000039.1 GCA_017940085.1 Campylobacter sp. | reverse complement strand
TGGTGGGATTTTTACGATTGCTGGGCATCATGAAATAGATTTTGGTGTCAAATATGATAGCGTTAAATACAGCGACAAAGATCGTTTTGCAAGTGGTAGTTTTAGTTTTACTCCGACCGACATTAAAAGAAGCGGAGCTGGGATTTATGTGGGGTATAATTATAAGTTTTAAAGCCTTTAATTTGTAGCCTAGTTTGATTATCAAAATGAGTTTATGCCATACTTATTGGCGTTAAACTCATTTTAAATTTGATTTGTGGTTTGTAAGTGTTTCGTATCAAATTTAATTAAATTTGCTTTAATTCCCCAGTTCGGATATTATTTCGCACAAATTTTCGCCTATGACTGCAGTCGATAGACTTTTTTGTCTTATCTCCCTTGTATAGGCAAAAATTTGTGCAAACTAACCACAACCTGTCTTGAATATTTGCTGAAAATACAGCGAATTTTAAAAAATACTGCATTTTTTGTCATACTGAGCTAGATCTCTGAGCAAAGCGAAGGGACAGCGAAGTATCTAATAAATTTGATCAAATTTACTCGCAAATTTAATCAAATTTGCTTTTTTTTGGTCAAATTTAATCAAATTTAATTACCCAGTGGTCGCTTGGTTTTCATAAATTGCCAAAATTTGAGCTTGGATAGCTGCTATTTGTGTGCTTAATTCTACTGCTTGTTGATTTAAGAGCATTTCTAATTGTTTTTGGTCTTGTTTGTTTATTTTGGCGAGTTGCTCCATAACCAAAGCTAATTCTTTTTGTAACTCAGCCAATCTTTCTTGCAAACTCTCAAGTGCCGCTTCTACAGATTGTTTTGTGCTTTCTTGTTTTTTGGCACTTTGTTTTGCTTGGAGTTTGTCATTTGTAGCTTCGCTTATAATTTCAGCTCTATTTTGTCTTTTTATTTGATTTTTGTCATCTATTTCTGATTTTGTGTATTGTGCGAAATGATTTGTTGATACTTGCATAGCTTACTCCTTTAAATTTAATTCAAAATCGGCAAAATAGATTAAATTTTTACTTCCAAAGTATTTTTAATAATTGCCAAAGAAAATTTTTTGTATAATTTTTTTTTAAGAAAACTTTTGGAGCTAAAATGCTTTTAGGAGAGCCAATTACCTATTTTAAGGCTATTTTATTAGATTTCCCAAACTCCTATCTCGCCGAAGACGGCGGACAAATCATCATAGGCATTGATTGCGTTTATTTGCAAGGCGATGACTTAGATAAGCTCAAATTTGCTTTGCAAAACACCACGCAAATTTGCGAATTTGCAGGGCTTTTTGGAGTGCTAAGCTACGAAGCAGTTTATAAATTTGAACGCTTGGGCGATATTAAGCCCCGACTTTACGATTTTCCGACATATTTTTACGCGAACGCAAGGGCGTATCTGCACTACGACAAACAGAGCAAAATTTACAGTTTTTATGGCGAAGGAAAATATTTTGAAAATTTGGAAATTTCTAGCGATACTGCACCGAATTTTTTGGGCGAAAAATTCTATAAAATCAAAACCGATTTAAACGCCGAAAAAAAGGACGCCGAGCGTATTTTTAAAAAAGCAAAAGAGTATATCAAAAGCGGCGATATTTTTCAGGTCGTGCCGTCTCAAACACTGCAAATTTATTCGAATTTAGACCCTTTGGAGTTTTATGAAATTTTAAAACGCCAAAATCCAAGCCACTATATGTATTTTTTCCCGACACCTTACGGCGTGGTGGCTGGAAG
>JAGAZK010000038.1 GCA_017940085.1 Campylobacter sp. | reverse complement strand
CCAAAATACTACAAGCTGTAAAAAATCCTAAAATAAATACCGCTACAACTAAATTTTTCATAATTCCACCTTTACATAAAACTTGGAGCATCATTGCTAAACAAAATCAAATCATTTGGCTCAGTATTTTTAGCCAAGAAATTTTGCATGTCGTTTTTGTCAAACAAATTTAAAACTTTTGGTTTGTTTAAATGCGTTTTTAGCTCTTTTTCGTTTAATCTACTAGTAATCACGACCAAATCAAAACAATCATTAATAATCTTGCTAAGCTCTATATTTTGGCTCTTATCGCCTTCCATAATGCCCGGAGTTAATAAAACTTTTCTGCCTTGATAAGTTTTGGCAAGTTCATAGCTTGTCTTCATACCATTAAAATTGCCATTAAAACTATCATCTATAATAAATTTACCATTTGCCTGTATTTTTTGAAGTCTATGCTCTACACTTGGGAGATTTTGGACTTTATAAATTAAATTTTCTACTTGCAAAAATTTGGCCACAGATATGACAGCAGCTAAATTTTGGGCATTAAATTTACCAAGTAAATTTGATTGAAATTTCTCATTTTGCATTTCAAAACAAATCCCATTTAAATCTGAGCTGATATTAGTAATGTTTTGGTCGTAAATACGAATATTTGGACCACTTGTAAGCAAAGTAGAACTATGCACAAAAGCCATTTCAAGGCGTTTGGACTCAAGTGCTTCGAGTTTGGTTTGGCGAGTAAATTTAATATCTTTAAAATATTCAATATGACTAAGCCCAATTTCACCGATAATTACGAGTTGCGGAGACAAAAACTTAGCAATATCTGCTATATCGCCCTTTTCTCTTGCGCCAGCTTCGGCTATGTAAATTTGCGTATCTGTTGGCAAATTTTCATTAATATCTTTTAAAATGCCAGTTATTGTATTTACACTTCTTGGTGTTTTATATACGCTAAAATCGTCTTTTAACAAATGAAACAAAAAGTTTTTCATACTTGTTTTGCCATAACTCGCAGTGATTAAAATCACTTTTAAATTTGGCATTAAAGCTAGTTTTTGTGTGGCTTTGTTTTTAAATTTTTGCCAAATAATCATTTCTATTAAATTTGAAATTAAAATTGTAAAAAGTAAATTCATAAAAATATAAAAAAGTGCTGTAAATTCATTTGCAAAAATACCGCTAAATACAGCAAAAATCAGCAAAATCCCAAAAAATCTTTTAATTTTGGGTGTAAATATTAGCTTATGACTAAGGCTTTTTTGCCAAACAAACAAAGCCAAAATATACAAAATCGCCACTCCAAGCCCAAGCAATTCAATCTCAAGCACACAAGCGACCATAAATAAACAAACAGGAATCAATAAAAAATATAAATGCCAAACTGGTCTTGTATGATGAAAAATAGCTCTCTCAAGCTTGTATCCAAACCACTGAAGCGAACTAGCTGCGTAATATCCTAGCCCCAAAGACATCAAAAAAACGCCGATTTTTATCATATTTTTCACTTTATATTAAATTTGGCAAATTTTACGCCAAATTTATTAATTTTTATCAAATTTAATCAATTTAACTATCTTGCACAGCTGTGCCATCAATATAATGAACTTCTTCTTCGTCTAAATCATCATCAAGGCTTTTTAAATTTTCGCCTTTAAATTTTAAAGTTTTCATAATCTCTTCTGAAATCATCTTGCCATGAAGCACAAAAAAGAAATGATCCCCGATCAATGGATAAAATTTACTATTTTTTATCAAATACGCTATTTTTTCACCACATTGCAAAGGCGTGGTTTTATCGCTTTGTCCCCAAAAAACTAGAGCTAAGCCTTTTTGTTTAGCAAAAATATCACTAAAATCTTCATTTACGACATTTTTAAGTGTTTCATACATCCAAACACTCATTCCAGCTACATCTTTTGTAGCAAACAATCTATAAAGTCGCCCAAATCCAAGCATTTTGAAAAATTTAAAAATCAATATTTTTATACGAACCCAAAGGCGTTTTTTTGCCAAAATACCAGCACTACTTAACAAAACCAAAATTTCTGGCTCTAAAAGTGCTGCAATCTTGCCACCAAAACTATGTCCGACCATAATTTTGGGCTTAGAATTAATATCTTGCAAAAATGTATTTATGATATTTGCATATTTTTTTGTATTTAGTGGGTGATTTAAATCTGACTCCCCAAAACCCGGCAAATCCACATAAATTTGTCTTAAATCTGGCAAATGTGCTTGAAATACTTTTTTCAT
>JAGAZK010000037.1 GCA_017940085.1 Campylobacter sp. | reverse complement strand
TGAAAAAAGCCCATACAATCAAATTTATGACCGCCAAAAAGTCAAAAAATCACTAAATTTAGCAAAACAAACAAATTTAAATGAGCCAAAACAAGCAAATTTAAACAAAAAATCAGATGAAACACCAAATTTAAACCAAAATTTAGACCAAAGTGTTGAATTTGATCTCAAAATAGAAGATGAACCAAAAATTACAGCAACTGGGGTTGAGATTTTGAGCGAAGTTGCTGAAAACAAAGAGCTTTTAAGACAAATTGAAAAAGGTAAATTTGAAAAACCAAAAGATTTTATGCTTCCACCAATTGATTTTTTAAAACGCCCACCAAGACGCCAAAAAAACATAAATGAAGTAGAAATTGACCAAAAAATTGCTGATTTGCTTGAAAAACTTCGTAAATTTAAAATTGACGGAGATGTTACTAGGACTTATTCAGGACCAGTTGTTACGACATTTGAGTTTAAACCAGCCCCAAGTGTAAAAGTAAGCAAAATCCTAAATCTCCAAGATGATTTAGCAATGGCTTTAAAAGCCCAAACTATTCGTATCCAAGCACCAATTCCTGGAAAAGATGTCGTAGGAATCGAAATCCCAAACAAAAGTATAGAAACTAT
Organism: Campylobacter sp.; assembly: GCA_017940085.1. Classification (GTDB taxonomy): domain Bacteria; phylum Campylobacterota; class Campylobacteria; order Campylobacterales; family Campylobacteraceae; genus Campylobacter. The sequence continues at coordinate 2,464 of JAGAZK010000037.1, read as the reverse complement.
TTATTTGCGTGAGATTTTAGAAAGCGATATTTACAAAAACTCAAAAAGCGAACTTACAATAGCACTCGGAAAAGACATTGTCGGAGATGCTTTTATCACAGATCTCAAAAAACTCCCACATTTACTTATCGCTGGGACTACGGGATCTGGTAAAAGTGTAGGAATAAATGCAATGGTGCTTAGTTTGCTTTATCGCAATTCTCCACAAACTCTTCGTCTTATTATGATAGATCCAAAAATGCTTGAATTTAGCGTATATAACGATATACCGCATCTGCTCACTCCAGTAATTACTCAGCCAAAACAAGCAATTGGTGTGCTTGATAATTTGGTTGCCGAAATGGAACGCCGCTACAAACTTATGTCTCAAACCAAAACCAAAAATATCGAAAGCTACAATGAAAAAATGAGAGCTTTGGGTGAAGAAATTTTGCCTTTTATTGTGGTGATTATCGATGAACTTGCTGATTTGATGATGACGAGCGGAAAAGATGTTGAGTTTAGTATAGGCAGACTTGCTCAAATGGCAAGAGCGAGCGGAATTCATCTAATAGTCGCAACTCAACGCCCAAGCGTAGATGTGGTAACTGGACTTATCAAAGCAAATTTGCCTAGTAGAATAAGCTTTAGAGTAGGGCAAAAGATTGATAGTAAAGTAATTTTAGATCAAATGGGAGCTGAGAGTTTGCTAGGTCGTGGTGATATGCTTTTTACTCCACCAGGTAGCCCAGGACTTGTGCGTTTGCATGCACCTTTTGCGAGTGAAGAAGAGATTGAAAATATAGTTGAGTTTTTGAAAAACGAACAAAGCGTGAGTTATGATGAGAGCTTTTTAAATACAAAAAGTGAAGCCGGAATGGAAAGTGGTGGTATTGATAGTAGCGAACTTGACGAGCTTTATGATCAAGCTTATGAGATTATACACTCTGAGGGTAAAACTTCGATTAGTTATATCCAAAGACGATTAAATATCGGCTACAATAGGGCTGCAAATATAATTGAACAGCTTGAAGCAAATGGCGTTCTTGGCGAAGCAAACGCCAAAGGACAAAGAGAAATTTTAAGATGATTAATAGTAATTTTACTAAATTTGATATAAAATTTACAATTTTTCAAGGAAAATGCTGTGTTTGATGATATTTTTGCTGGAGAGCCTAGGGATAAATTTTATGACATTATTTTTAATGCAAATCGCAATATAGTCGCAAACGAACTTGATAAAATTTTAGCTGAACTTGCAAATTTAAGAGAAATTGTCGCTCAAAAAGGCGTGAGTGAAGCAGAAATTTTTACATTTAGTGCAAATAATGCAAATTTGATTGAGAGCGGATTAAATGACATTTATATCGGCGTTGTCGGGGAAATTTTAAGTCAAAATGAATAAAATTTTTATTTTGCTATTTGTGGCGTGTTTGTCTTATGGTGGAGTTCCTAAATTTAATCACACTAAGTCTTTTACGCTCAAAAAAGACGAAAAAGCTTTTGTTTATTTACGCCAAAATGGAGAAGAAAATTTTGATATTTTTGAGTTTTCTTGGACTTTGTATGATGGGACAAATTTAGTTGTTCATAGTAAATTTCGCCACTATCCAAGACAAATTATGTTAAGTCTAAGGCGTGGGCTTGAATTATACAAACAAATGATTTTGTCGCCATTAGCAAAAGAATTTAGCGATGGCGTTTGGTTGTATTTAGAATTTGGTAAATTTGAAAAAAATAACGCACTTTTGAGTGTTTATATTTTGGATCCAGCCGGTCGTGTAGAGGCTAAATTTGAGCCAGATCAAGGAGAGTAAAATGCAAGAGATTGATAAAATAATTGAGCGATTTATTTTGGATTTGGATTATAAACCAGCTGCTGATATGTTTGCAAACATAAATCAAGGCAAAAGACTTCGCAGTAAGCTTATTTTGAAGATTGCAGGAGAAAATAATGGAGCATTTTTGCTCTGTGCTATTGTGGAGCTGATACATTTAGCGAGTTTGTTGCATGATGATGTGATTGATGAGAGCGATACAAGGCGTGGAGTAGCCAGTATAAATGCTAAATTTGGTGCGAAAAATGCGATAATGCTTGGCGATATTTTGTATTCAAAGGCTTTTTTTGAAATATCTAAATTTGATGCAAAAATCGCTGAAATTATTTCAGAAGCAGTTTGTAAGCTAAGTATCGGAGAGCTTATGGATGTGGAGCTTGGATTAAATTTTAATAGCGATAAAGAAATGTATTTGCAAATGATTTATAACAAAACTGCTGTTTTAATCGAAGCTGCTAGTAGATCTGCTGCGATTTTGGGCGGACTTGAGTCTAAAAAATATGCCCAGTATGGCAAAAATTTGGGCATAGCATTTCAAATTGTTGATGATATTTTGGATATTACTGGCGATCAAACTCAGCTTGGCAAACCTGCAATGCAAGATTTTAAAGAAGGCAAAACCACACTTCCTTATATTTTGCTTTATG
>JAGAZK010000036.1 GCA_017940085.1 Campylobacter sp. | reverse complement strand
CGCTATAACGCTTTTGTCTGCTCATTCGTCTCACAGCAGATCTAGCTTGGGCGTTATTTGGATCGCTTTTGAGTATATTTTTGTAAATCTCCAAAGCCTCGTCTCTATAACCTTGATTTTCATAGATTAGAGCTTGAGTTATTGTATTTTTCATAGTTTTTTCACATAATCACTTATAATCGTGCCTATTTCGCTTGTGGTGCAAATTTCTTTGGCATCAAATTTAGACAAATCTTTTGTTCTATATCCGTCTTTTAGGACATTTTTGACAGCAGTTTCTATACAATTTGCCGCATTTTCTTCGTTTAGAGCGTATTTAAGCATCATAGAAGCCGATAAAATCATAGCTATAGGATTTGCGATACCTTGTCCAGCAATATCAGGAGCTGAGCCGTGAATTGGCTCAAAAATACCGACTTTATCGCCTATTGAAGCACTTGGCAAAAGTCCAATTGACCCACAAACCATACTTGCTTCATCGCTCAAAATATCACCAAATAAATTTTCAGTCAAAATCACATCAAATTGAGACGGATTTCGCACGATTTGCATTGCTGCATTATCTACATACATATATTCCAAAACTACTTCTGGATAAGCTTTGGCAATGTTTGCTACTACTTCACGCCATAATCTGCTAGTTTCTAAAACATTTGCTTTATCTACCAAACACACCTTTTTTCGGCGTTTTAAGGCTATTTCAAAAGCTACTTTTGATATTCTCTCAATCTCGCTAACGCTATAAACCATTGTATTATAAGCTCTATCTTTCTCAATAGCTCTTGGTTCGCCAAAATACAGCCCACCAGTTAGCTCTCTGATTATCATCAAATCAGTTCCGCTAATAATTTCTGGCTTTAAAGACGAAGCATTTACTAATTCATCAAAAATAATAGCAGGTCTTAAATTTGCAAAAGCATTTAGGGATTTTCTAAGCTTCAAAAGTCCAGCTTCTGGACGAATTTGTGGATCTAAATTGTCCCATTTTGGTCCTCCTATTGCTCCAAAAAGCACAGCATCGCTTTTTAAAGCACCATTTAGCGTCTCATCTGGCAAAGGCACACCAAAAACATCAATCGCTGCTCCACCCATCAAAAAATATTCATAATTTAGCTCAAAACCAAATTTAACACTCACGCTATCAAGAACTTTTATAGCCTCTTCTGTGATTTCTGTGCCGATTCCATCGCCTTTTATTACACAAATATTGTATTTTTTCATTATTTTCCTTAGTTTAAATTCAATTTTTTCTTAGCATAATTTATAAGTCCGCCAGAATTTGTAAGCTCTTGCATAAATTCTGGAATTGCTTTGAAATTATATTGCTCATTTTTGCTTAAATTTTTAATAATTCCTTCGTTTAAATTTACTTCCAAATCATCGCCTTGTGAGATTTTGTCAGTATCAGAGCATTCTAAAATCAAAAGCCCTGTATTAAAACTATTGCGATAAAAAATTCTCGCAAATGATTTGGCTATCACAAGAGAAATTCCAGCAGCCTTTAGAGCAATTGGGGCGTGTTCTCTGCTACTTCCGCAACCAAAATTTTCTCCAGCTACGATTATATCGCCTTTATTTATTTTTGAAGCAAAATCCTTATCAGCATCTTCCATAATATGCTTGGCTAAAATCTCAGGATCACTTGTATTTAAATATCTCGCAGCTATGATAATATCGGTATCAATATCGTCTTTAAATTTCCAAACTTTTGGCATTTTTTTCCTTTAAAAATTGTGTGATTTTAGCTAAATTTGACTTAAATCAAAATTTGCCAAACAACATTAAAATCGCTAAAAATGCGATCAAAACAGCACTTGCTTTTTCTAAAATATAAGCTTTTTGGTTAAGGATTTTTTTAAGAGCCGAGCCGCCAAGTGCATAAATAACAAGGTTAATGTATTCAATTATCATCATTACAGCGATAATCTCATAAAGCCTTATGCCAAATGGATCTGATTTATCCAAAAACGGCGGTATCAAAGCCACGAAAAATGCCCAAGCTTTTGGGTTTGTAACTGTGCATAAAAATCCTTGATAAAAAAGCATTTTTTTGCTGATTAAATTTGCATTTTGATTGAGATTGTATTTTGAGCCTTTGAACATTTTGTATGCCAAATACAAAAGATACAAAGCACAAATTACCATAAAAATACGAAAAATAAGTGGATTGAGCGACAAAATTACCCCACCCAAAACAGCACAAATAAAAGCTACAATCCCAAGACTAGCAGTCGCTCCAATAAGCAATGGCTGGACTTTTTTAAATCCCAAAGCCATACCAAGCGACAAAGCTAGTGTCATATTAAGACCTGGTATAAACGAGACAACCCAATACGCACCAATAAACAAAATCCAATCCATAAAAAATCCAAATTTAAAATAAAACTGGCAATTTTAGCAAAATTTGATTAAATTTAATCCAAAAAACGCTTTTTTGATTAAATTTACGAATAAATTTAATCAAAAAAACTACTAAATTTGATGGTTTAAACTTTTGTTTTTGCCATCAATTTATCAAATCTATCAACAGTTTTATTTATAAAATTATCATAATCTTCTTGATTTGCGATTTTAAAAGCTGATTTTAACATATCATCTTGTAGTGTTTTTAGAAATTTATCTATAGTTTTTTCAAATTCATCTTCTGTGAAAAAATCTTTAAATATCTCTCGATACATTTCTTCGCCCATTGGAAATAAACTAATACTCAAATTATTTTCTAAAACTTCAGGTTTTAATTTAGTAGTCCCACCATTTAAAATTCTTGGATTTTCGCTTTTAATAAAACTAATAAATAAAGCTTCTTTTGCGTATCCATTTGGATTTTGATACATTGATATATCAGGATTGAAGCTAAATTTAGCTTTAAATTTGATTGATTTAGGCTTAAATTTAATTCATTTTCAAAATTTGATTGAGTTTGAATATTTGTTGTATTTAAAGTATTTGAAAAAATAAAATTATCTAAATTTGATTGATTTATTTGCATTTTTTATCCTTTTTATAATCTTTGTAAAGAACAAATTTAGTTCCTAATAAATTTTTATAAATTTTAGGCTAGAATATACAAATTTAATCCCAAATTTAAGGATAAAAATGCTTATTGATATTCACAATCACACATATTTATGCAATCACGCAGACGGCACAGCTTTAGATTATGCTCAAAAAGCCTATGATTTGGGGTGTAAATTTTATGGATTTAGCGATCATGCTCCGATGAAATTTGATGAAAAATATAGAATGAAATTTTCCCAAATGCAACAATACAAGCAAATGATTGATGAAGTAAAGACTAAATTTAGTGGCAAAATGGAAGTGCTTTTTGGGTATGAAGTTGATTTTATGAGCGATAATAACTTAATGGACGAGAGAGTTTTGAGTGCAAAATGCGATTTTTTGATAGGTTCTGTGCATTTTATAGATGGCTGGGGTTTTGATAATCCCGAATTTATCGGCAAATACAAAGATATGGATATGGATTTGGTATATGAAAAATATTTTGAGATAGTTGAAAATATGGTAAAATCAAACAAATTTAATATAGTTGGGCATTTGGATTTGATAAAAGTTTTTGGATTTAAATCCACAAAAGATATTCGTCAAATCGCCAAAAATGCCATAAATGCGATACAAAAATCAAAAATGATAGTAGAATTAAATACAGCTGGGCTTCGCAAACCAGCAAATGAAATCTATCCAAGCGAAATTTTATTAGAAATGATAGCTGAGCGAAATATAGACATCACGCTTTGTAGCGATGCTCATAGTATTGATCAAGTCGGACTTAATATGCCACAAGCTATAAATTTAGCCCGTAAATTTGGCTATACAAAGGCTGCAATCTTCAAAGAAAAAGAGAAAATTTTAGTAGATTTTTAAAAACGCCTGTATTTTAATATTAAATTAAACTTAATTAAGCAAATTTATGATATAATTTTGCGATTTTATTTTGAAAGGACGAAATTATGGGAAAATTTGTAAATAGCGTAGATGAGTTTTTTAAATTCTGCGAACGAAATGAAGTCAAATTTGTAAATTTTCGCTTCACAGATTTAAAAGGCACTTGGCATCATATGAATTATAATATGAGTGCAGTCAATGAAGATAGCTTTAATGGCGTAGCGTTTGACGGAAGTTCAATTGATGGTTGGCAACCAATTGACAAATCAGATATGATGCTTATTCCAGATGTTCAGACTGCATTTTTAGATCCATTTACTGCCGATACCACTGTAATCGTGATTTGCGATATTTTTGATATTTACAAAGGCGAATTATACGAAAAATGCCCAAGATCAATAGCTAAAAAAGCTATGAACTATTTGCAAGAAAGCGGTTTGGGTGATGTGGCATATTTTGGACCTGAGAATGAATTTTTTATATTTGATAATGTCAAGATTATAGACAGTCCAAATTGCGCTATGTTTGATGTAGATACAGAAGAAGGTGAATGGAATAGTGGCAAAGACTATATTGACGGATTTAATACTGGCCACAGATATGGTGCAAAAGGTGGCTATTTCCCAGTCCAACCTATGGATACTATGGTAGATCTTAGAAACGAAATGGTAAATGTGCTAAATCAAGTAGGAATCGAAACATTTGTCAATCACCATGAAGTTGGTCAAGGACAAGGCGAAATTGGGGTTAAATTTGGCACTTTAATTGAAGCAGCTGATAATGTTCAAATTTATAAATATGTAGTAAAAATGGTAGCTCATCTAAACGGCAAAACCGCTACATTTATGCCAAAACCGCTTTTTGGTGATAATGGAAGCGGTATGCATGTGCATCAATCCATTTGGAAAGACGGCAAAAATTTATTCTACGACAAAGACGGATACGCAAATTTAAGCAATATTGCTAGATGGTATATTGGTGGAGTTTTGGCACATGCAAGAAGTGTAGCAGCATTTACAAATCCAAGCACAAATAGCTACAAACGCTTAATTCCTGGCTTTGAAGCACCAAATATCCTTACATATTCTTGCCAAAACCGATCTGCGAGTTGTCGTATCCCTTATGGTGCTGGAGAAAAAAGCGTAAGAACCGAATTTCGCTTTCCTGATGGCACTGCTTGTCCGTATTTAGCGTTTGCAGCTATGCTAATGGCTGGACTTGACGGGATTAAAAATAAAATTGAGCCAGTCGGTCCAATGGACGAAAATTTATTTAAACTAACTCTTGATGAAATTAGAGAAAGAGGAATTGAACAACTCCCACATACACTTAGAGGCTCACTAGAAGCTTTGATTAGAGATAATGCGTATTTGAGTGCAGTAATGACACCGCTATTTATCGAGACTTATCAGCATTTCAAATTTGAAACTCAAGTATGGCCTTATGAGTGTCGTCCTACTCCATTTGAGTTTAAAACTTGCTATTCGTGCTAACTAAATTTGGCGTAAATTTACGCCAAATTTAATCAAATTTGACCAAATTTTTCTTATTTTGGGGTGTTTTAT
>JAGAZK010000035.1 GCA_017940085.1 Campylobacter sp. | reverse complement strand
GTAATTATGCCAGAAAGGTTTTTAAATTCGCCTTTTAAACCGATAGAAAATCCTTGAATTGTATCGTAGTCTTTGGTGGTATTATCTTTAGTGCGACCTATATCGTATGCTACAAACGGACGAGCAAAAGTGGTTAAATTTGCACCTATTTCGTTTCTGGCATAAAATCCGCTCTCCCCACTAATCCCGCTATTTCTAAAACCCCTAACTGAGCTATCATCGCCCAAAGAAAGTTTTTCATTAGAATATAAAATATCTTTACTTATCTGACCAGCGACAAATTCTTTTAAATACACTATCCCAAGCGGTTTATAAATACTCAAATTTGCACTAAATTTATTAAATTTAGCTTTTGGTGAAGTATCACTTTGCCAAATTTCATTATCACTACTCGCACCAAACTCATGTATGCCCCAATGTCCAAAAATCTCACTACTCACAAGTGAGCTAAATACTCTTCCTGTGTGAGAAATACCAGCTTTTATCACACTTAGATTTCTTGAACTCGTGCTAAGCTTGATTTCGTCTATATAATTATCAATGTTTTTGAGTGCTAATTCTGTGGAGAGTTCAAATTTATGGTCGCTATTGCGGTATGGAACAAATGCAATGCCAAATTTATTTGTATTTGTCGTGCCGTTTGCACTATATTCACGCCAAAAACCATAAATTGGCTGTTTATACTCACTTCTTTCAAAATTATAAAAAGCTCTAAAATATTGAATCGGAAAGCTAGAACTAAATAAATATGTTTGGGAATTTTTGCCATTTGTATGACGAGCAAGTTTGCGTTCGTAAAATGCGTAAAAAGTTTCGTTTAGTCCCAATAAATCAAATGAATTTATATCAATTTTGGCTTTGTGGCGACCTAAATTTGTAGTGCCAAAATTGTTATATCCTAAACTACCGCCAAATTTGGGTGAAGATAAATTTACATCAACTACGCTTTGTCCAAGTGTTTGAGCTGGGATAATTTGCAAATTTGCGTTATTTAAATTTTCACTAGCTTGGTCTAAATCACGCAAATTTAAAATTTTATCGCTTCTTTTTGGAAAAGCAAGAAAAGTTTTAAAAGGCTTTTCTTGCCCATTGTATGTGTATTTTTCGATCATGCCTTCTAAAATCTCAAAACACAAAATGCCACTTTTTAAATCACTAAATTCTAAATTTACTCTAACTCTAGTCGTGGTGTAACCTGCATCTAAATATAAATTTTCTAGTGTTTGACGAGCAAATTCAATTTGACTTAAATTTGAAATATTATTTGAAAATTGGCGTTTAAATTTGATTAATTGAGAGTTTTTTAAAATAGAATTTCCAATAATATTTATAGTCTGAAGTGCTTCAAATTCAATGTTTTGACTAGGTGGAGCGAGTGATTTTTTGGGGTCGTTTTCGCTAAATTTGTTCTCTAGTAACTCCAAAGCTTGATTTTTAAGGCGTCTATTTTGCATATCAAGTTCATCGCAAAACAAAAACGAAGCAAAAACTAATAAAACAAATATTTTCAAAAATAACCTACAAATTTTTGGCGATTGTAATCAATTTGTAGTTAAGAAAAAATCAAATAGTAAATTTACTATGCTAAATTAAGCAAATTTTATTAAATTTAGCCAAATTTAGGAGCTAATCTTTTTCAAGATTTAATTTATAGCTATTTAGTGCGTTTTTTCTTTCTTCAATATAATTATTTAATTTTTGTCTATTTTGTTCAAAAAATACTTCAAAATCATGTCCGTCTTGGATTTGATCTTCTCCAAACCTATCTAAGAGCACATTTGAGCTTCCTACTAGGACTAAATATTTTTTATTTTCATAATTTAGCAAAACAACTTTATTTGAGCTATCAAGTGGTTTTTCATACAAAATATCCACACCATCTCTTATCTCAAAACTAGCTTTTGGAGCAATTTTGCTATTGCTTTCTCTTATGCTAAATTCTTTGGCTGGAGCATTTGTTTTTTTGGCTTTGTTACTGACTTTTCTTTTTACTACAAGCAGTATTATAAATAGCAATACCAAAACCACAATCACTTTAATATAGCTTGAGCCAACTGCACTTTGAGAATCAGGTCTTGTTTGAAGTGCTAAATTTGAGTTTAATTTCGTAATTCTTATCCTAAGACCAAATTTATCAGAAGTCTTAGAAGCAGTGATTGAAATAGGATTTTGTGAAACTAATTCTATTCTTTGATTGTCATCAGAATTTACAATAGAAAGATTTTGAACTATATCGGAGTTGATATTTTTATTTACGCTTTCTTCTGTATTTAAATCGCTAAGCAACAAAACAGTCAAGCCATCTTCGTTTTGTTGTTTGATAGATCCTTCATAAGGCGAATCAAAACTAAGCATAATATCAACTCTATCGCTTCTTTCATACACATTGTATGTCAGCAAAGTAGAGCCAAAAAGCGGGATAGCAAATAATAACAAAAATATCTTTTTCACGAAAGCTCTTTTTTGAAATATTGAATGACAGATTTTGAGTCCAAAATCTCATTTATACGAATAGCGAGATTTTTTTCATAAACCATAACTTCACCTTTGCCAAAAATGCAGTTATTTATATACAATTCCACACTCTCACCAGCTGGTTTTTCTAGATCTATGACTGAGCCGACTCTAAGCTCTAATAATTGATGAACACTAATCGTAGTCGTGCCTAATTCACTGATAAAATGAACCCCAATATCTAAAAGCTCATCATAATCATGAAACAAACTTTCTTGATTTTCTTGCAATACACTCATACTTTAGTAAAACCTATTTTAAAAGTGCGATTTTTGATTTTATAAATTTTAGAATCTATAAATTTGACATGAAAACTCTCAACCTTGCCTAAAAATTCAGGCGTCCCAAGTTTGCAATTAAAATTGTTTTTATCGTTGAGTTCGTTTTTGGCAAAACCTATGATTTGATTGGCAACTTCTCTTGAAATATCGCTAAAATCATCTTCGTTCATTTCTGTTTTGAAAAATTTCTTTGCTAGGAGCTTTAAAATATCTTTTTTGAAATACAAATAAAACTGATATTCTTCTTTGCCTTTAAGTATAGGAATACTAGCTCCATAGACATTTTTTCCAAGTTTTACGCCATCTTCAAGTTTAAAGCGAAAAGTCTTACATAAATTTTTTACTCCTAAGCTTACAGCTTCCATAATTTCCATAAGAACTCCTTGATAATTTGCGATTTATTATACTAAATAAATTGTAAATTAATCTTTAAATAAATCTTTGATTTTTTCGTTTAATTCATTTATCGTGCTATTCCCTGAATATTCAACAATTTTTGTCCCGACTATAGCTCCATCGGCATAAAGCTTAGTTTTTTTGACATCTTCATTTGTCTTGATACCAAATCCCACAGCCAAAGGCAAATTTGAATATTTGCGAATTTGAGTGATTAAATCTTTTATCCTATCAAGCGGACTTTGACCACCGCCAGTTACACCCAAAGCTCCTACCACATAAATAAATCCACTTGCGTGTTTTGCAATATCTTGCATTCTATTTCCAGAAGTTACGCTAATAAGTGGGATAAAAGCTAGGTTTAAATTTGCACATTTTTTAGCAAATTCTTCGCTTTCTTCTAATGGCAAATCAGGCACAATCAAGCCACTAACTCCGACTTCTTTTGTTTTTTGCAAAAATTTATCTTCTCCATAAGCCAAAATCAAATTATAATACGCCAAAAACACCAAACATTTATTTGTTTTGGTTTTAGAAAGCATATCAAAAACACTATCTGTATTTACGCCATTTTGCACAGCTTCAAAAGCCGCATTGCTTATGAGTTTGCCATCAGCCAAAGGATCAGAATACGCAATCCCAATCTCCAATAAATCCAATGCTCCATCATCAAGTGAGTTTATAAACTCAGCTGTATAGTCCAAATTTGGATAACCAGCGACTATATAGCCGATATTTGCCTTTTTGCCATTAAATGCTTTTTTGATCTTATCCATAGATTGTTCCTTTTTTGTAATTTATTACTGTGTCCATATCTTTATCGCCCCTACCGCTTACATTTACGATTATTGTTTTTTTGCCTTTTAAATTTGGGCAAAGTTTTTCTAAATACGCTAAAGCATGTGAGCTTTCAATAGCTGGAATAATGCCCTCAAGTTCTGAGAGTCTTTTTAGAGCGTTTATACATTCATCATCTGTTACGGCGTAATACTGCACTCTTTTTATGTCTTTTAAATACGCATGTTCTGGGCCGACTCCAGGATAATCAAGCCCAGCTGAAATACTATGAACAGGCAAAATCATACCATATTGATCTTGCAAAACAATTGTTTTCATGCCGTGAATTATGCCGTCCATTCCTTTTGTCAAAGTCGCAGCGTGATACGGAGTATCCACACCAAGTCCAGCAGCTTCGACGCCGATTAATTTAGTATTTTTATCATCTAAAAACGCACTAAAAATACCTGTAGCATTGCTCCCACCACCCACACAAGCTATCACAAAATCAGCTTTTGCTTTGATTTTTTTGAGCTGTTTTTTGGCTTCTTTGCCAATTACGCTTTGAAAATCTTTTACCATTTTTGGATATGGGTGGGGACCAACGGCTGAGCCAATGACATAAAACCTAGTTTCTATCTCATTTACCCAAGCTTGAATTGCTGCAGTAGTAGCTTCTTTGAGCGTTTTTAAACCATCTTCAATCTCAACCACATTTGCACCCAAAAGCTTCATTTTATATACATTCAAAGCTTGTCTTTTAGCATCACAAGCTCCCATATATACATCACACTCAAGTCCCAAAAGTGCCGCCGCTGTCGCAGTAGCAAGACCATGCTGTCCAGCTCCAGTTTCAGCCATGATTTTCTTTTTTCCCATTTTTTTAGCTAATAACGCTTGGGCAAGAGCGTTGTTGAGTTTGTGAGCTCCTGTGTGGTTTAGATCTTCTCTTTTGAGATAAATTTCATGTCCGTAATGCTCACTTAGGCGTTTTGCGTGATAAAGTGGCGTTGGACGACCAACATAAGTTTTGAGCAAATTTTTAAGCTCTTTTCTAAATGCTTTAGTTTTTGCGATACTTTCATAAGCATTTTCAAGCTCAATTAAAGCACTCATCGCGGTTTCAGGGACAAACTGACCGCCAAATTTGCCAAAATATGCTTTTGTATTCATTTTTTGCCTTAAAATAAAAATTTGCCGATTATATCTAAAATAGCGTTAAAAGTTGCTTTGAAATTTACGCCTTGCTTCGTGCGATAGCGAAATTTTGTATTTGCAAATTTAAACTCGTGCAATGATTTTAAATTCGTCTTTACTGTCATTGCGAGTGAGCTTTGCGAACGAAGTAATCGCCAATGATTAAATTACGAATTTGCTTTTTGTAAATTTAGATTTTGGTTTATCGACCTTTGGCGATTGCCACGAATTTGCCTAACGGCAAATTCTCGCAATGACAAATCAAACAAATTGACAAATTTAAATCTAGTTTGTTAAACTTAAATTTGAAAATAATCACAATCTAAGCAATGGCGATTATTTTTAAAATTTGTGTGATTTTTGCTGGGTTTTTTATGCCGTTTTCATCTTCTACTTTACTATTTATGTCAAGGCAAAAAGCCCCTAAATTTAAGGCTTCTTTCGCGTTTTCTATGCCGATACCGCCAGCTAGGATAAATGAAATTTGCAAATTTTTTAGCATTTTCCACTCGAAGCTTTCGCCGTTTCCGCCCATTTTTTCGCCTTTGTAATCAAACAAAATTTTATCATAGTTTAAATTTTTTAAATTTGGAATTTTATCTTTCACTCGAACGACCTGCCACGCTTCTACGCCGATGTTTGCAAGATTTTGCTTTAAATTTAGCGAAATTTCTTTATAAATTTGTGCTACGCTTAGATTTGCAAATTTGCAAATTTGCAAAATTTCATCATCGCTCGTATCGGTAAAAACGCCGACGCTTTTGCGACCAAATTCACGCACTAAATTTGAAATTTCTTTTGCTATTTCGGGCGTTACTTTTCGTTTGCTTTCGGCAAAGATTAAACCCAAAAAATCCACTCTAACGCCGTTAAAATCACACTCTAAAACGCTTTTTGCTTCGGCTAAATTTTTAATCCCGCAAATTTTGATTTTTGGTTTTATAGCGCCCATTTTCACACCTTTTTGACGATATAAAGATACTCGGTTACATGCAAATTTCGGTTTCGCAAGTTTCTAGAAGCACGATACGCAGGGTATTTTATCTCGATTTTTTCCGTTTTTCCGATGAGAGCGAGATTTTTTAAAAACTCATCTTCGCTGATAAAGCCTTCTGAATTGAACGAGATTATCAAATATTTTGCCCTAAATTCAGCCAAAAGCGTGAAAAATTCATCTGCGGCACGAGATTTTTTATTGTAGTTCGAGCGGTTCCAGCCGTTTGGGATACCACTAACTTCGCTTAAATCCCCTAAATTTGGTGCTTTAAAATCCGCGATTAAATTTAGCATAAAATAATTCGAGCCGTAAGGGTGCTGGTTATAAGGCGGGTCAAAATACGCTATATCCACGCTTGGAGCGATTTTTGAAAACTCGTAAGCATCGCTTTGGAAAACCTGAAAATCGCTTGTGAAATTTGAAAAAACCGGAAACGGCAAACTTATCTCGCCTAAAATTCGACTTAGTGCATTTTCGCCACTACCGCCGAATTTCCCCACGCCGTTTTTGTCCTTGTAAAAGCCCTTAAAAACGCCGCCTGTGTTTGAGTGGATAGAAGCTTCGCTTAGAAGCGGAGCGATGAAGTATTTTTGAAACTCACTTGGAATTTGGCTGATTGCGGTGCGTAGTCCCCCCAAAATAAGGGCATTTTGGCGTGAGTAAAAAACCCTTTCGCCTTTTTTGATTTTTTCATCGTCTTTTGGGGCGTAAAGTTCGCTGATAAAGCTCTCGCACGGCTTAAAATTCGCTAAAATTTCAGCATAAAATTTAGCTAAATTTGCTTTCAACTGGGGCGTTAAATTCGCCAAATAACACGAATTTATAACAAAAGAGTATTTTTCCAAATCATTTGCCAAAACCAAATTTGAGTGCGCTTTGGCAAATCTTGCCACCACGCCACTGCCACTGAAAACATCGGCAAAAGCGATTTTTTCAACGCCCAAATTTGCCTTAATGTCCGTTATAACGCCATTTATCGCCCCCAAAAGTGAGCGTTTGTTTCCTAGATAGCTAATAAGTTGTTCGCCCAGATAGTTTTCGTTTTCTTTTAAATTTGCCATAAATTCCAAACTTTATTTCAAAAATTTAAGCGAATATTATACATTATTAGGGCTTTTAAAGGTATTAAAAATTTATATGTTTGCAAAGTAAATTTTGATACAATTTTGTCGTTTTAAATAAAAATTAGTGGTATTTTGGTTTTTAATATGAAAAATTTTTTAAATCAAGTTTTTTATAAATCATCGGAAAAAATGTCTGAATTGCCAGATTGTAGCGTGGATTTAATTATAACAAGTCCGCCGTATTTTAATATCAAAGATTATTCAAAAAATGGCTATCAAAATGAAATTCACTCAAAAAGCGATAACGCAGATTTGGGAAATTTAAAAAATTATAATGATTATATCAAAGGACTTTTAAAGGTTTGGAAAGAGTGTTTTAGGGTGCTTAAACCAAACGGAAAACTTTGCATAAATGTCCCGCTTATGCCTATGCTTAAAAAAGATTTAAATACACATTATAATCGTCATATTTTTGATTTGCAAAGCGATATTCAAAATAGTATTTTGAAAAATACAAATTTTTTTCTAATGGATTTATATATTTGGAATAGAACAAACACAAGTAAAAATTTAATGTTTGGTAGCTATCCGTATCCTAGAAATTTTTACGCTCAAAATACAAGCGAATTTATTACTATTTTTGTAAAAGATGGAAAATCTACATTTGTAAGACCTGAAATTAAAGAAAAAAGCAAATTATCACAACAAGAATGGGTTGAATTTACAAAGCAAATTTGGAATATTCCTATTCCAAATAAAAACGATATTGCTTTTGGCAGACACCCAGCGATTATGCCAGAACAAATTCCGTATCGTTTAATAAAACTTTATTCTTTCGTTGGCGATATAGTTTTAGACCCATTCACTGGAAGCGGAACTACACTAAAAGTTGCAAAAGAGCTGAATAGAAATTTTGTCGGTTATGAAATTTATGAATTTTATAAAGATATAATAAGTGAGAAATTAAACAATGCAAACAAATAAAATTTATATTTGCGATATTTTTAAATTTTTAGATATGTTGCCAGATAAATTTGCAGATTTAGCCATAATTGACCCACCATATAATTTAAAAGTTGCAGATTGGGATAAATTTGAAAGCGAACAAGCATTTTTAGAATTTAGCTTTAAGTGGATTGATAAAATGCTTTTAAAATTAAAACCAAATGCAAGTTTTTATATATTTAATACGCCATATAACTCAGCTTTGTTTTTAAATCATCTAAGAGATAAAAAGGTATTTTTTCAAAATTTTATTACTTGGTATAAAAAAGATGGAATGAGTGCAAGTAAAAGAAAATTTAATAATAACCAAGAAAGTATTTTATTTTATACAATGAGCCAAAAAGATTATTATTTTGACTGTGAGAGTATTAGAATTCCATATTTATCAACAGATAGAATTGCAGCGGCTGCAAAAACGGGAATTGTAAAAAATGGCAAACGCTGGTATCCTAATCCAAATGGCAAACTTTGTCCTGATGTTTGGGAAATAGTTTCAACACGCCATAAAAATAAAATAAACGGAAAAGTTACTAAACAAAATCACGCCACGCCAAAGCCAAGAGAGATGATAGAACGGATGATAAAAGCAAGTAGCAAAGAAAATGATTTAGTTTTAGATTTATTCAGCGGAACTGGTATCACAAGCGTAGTCGCGAGAGATTTGGGACGAAATTATATTGGTTGCGAACAAAATATTGAATTTGTGGATAAAAGTTTAAATTTAGAAAAAGGAGCAGGAAATGACAAAAGAAGAATTCAAAGAAAAATTACTGGGTATTCAACCAGCTTTGAAATGCCTACAATTTCTCTATGATAGAACTTTAAGAGATGATTATCGTGGAATTCACAAATTACAACATTATCGTTGGAATAAAGAATATATTAAAATTGTTTTAGAAAATTTACCAAAAGATAAAATGCTTTATCATACGCAAGGCGACATATATGATGATTATAAATATTTACCACAAGAGCTTGAATTTTGCGAATATTTGGCAAAAGTAAATAAGGAGTTAAAAAAGATAAATTTTAGTATTTCCGATATGGGAATGAGAAAAATAGTTTTTGTAAATTTGCAAAGAATGGGCTTTATAGATAGATTTGCTTTGCGAAAAAATGGAAAAATTGAATTTTGTAACATAGAAAGAAAATATCAATATAGATTTGTAAAAATCAATGAAAACGGATTAAAATTTTTAAATTCAAAAGACATTTTTGAAGAGCAAAAAAATTTAGGTATTGCGTTAGATAATGTTTTTAGCGGTTTAACACAAGATATTTTAGATATTTTAAATTCACTTCAACCACAATATATCAGTATTAGCGAAATGATGTTTTTTGTAACTTATCTAGGCAAAATTTATCAAGGAAAAATTTTAACAAAAGATAATATTGTTGAATTTATAAATGAATTTAGAAGCTTAAAAGCTAGGCAAAAAGTCGTTGAAAATGTAGTTTCGCAGTATTGTAATCCAAAAAATTTCAAAGGCGATAAAACAAATAAAAGAGATTTTCATAACTGGAAAAATGAAAGTCAAACAATGTTTAATAATTTTAATTTAATGTCGCTTTTCGAACACGATGAAAAACAAGAGCGATTATTATTGAAAACAACTTTGAAAGGCGAAAAAATAGTATTTAAAAGAAGCTCTGTGATTAAAGAACAATATTTTAAAGAACATAATTTAGATAAAAATTTACAATTTGAACTTCATCATATAGTGCCGTTTTATTACGCCAAAGATATTGATGCTTTAAAAGCTATTGATGATTGGAAAAATTTGATTTATATTGATGCAAATTCGCATAAACTTTTTACGCTAGATAAAAAAATAAAAAATGCAATTCGCTTAAATTTTAGGGATTTAGACGCTGTGCTTGATAATTTAGTCGGAGATGAAATTGTATTAAAATACACAGATAACATAAAATACAAAACTTCATTGCAAAATTTACTAGTAAATTATAATAAAACACTTTTAGGTGAAAAATAATTTTGCAAATTTATAAAGTATCGCAAATTTACAAATTTGCATTGTTCTGCAAATTTGTAAATTTTTAAATTTCTACCCAAAATTCTTAATATAACTTTGATAAAATTCCCACACTTTGCCACTATCAAGGGCGTTTTCGATTATCTCTTTGGCTTCGGTTGGGCTTTTGGCAAAGTCAGCTGCATACAAAGCAAACATCGCATTTAGCACGACTATGTCGCGTTTAGGTCCTTTTAACTCGCCTTTTATCGTGCTTTTAAAAATTTCAGCATTAAATTTGCTATCTCCGCCCTCGATGTCGGTGTGAAAGGCGCGGTTAAAGCCAAATTGCTCAGGCGTGATTTTATACTCGATGATTTTCTCGCCCCGCACTTCATGCACGAGCGTTTCATCGCACAGCGTGATCTCGTCCATGCCGTCCATGCCATGCACGACTAATGCGTGCTTTCGACCAAGCTTTTGCAAAGTTTGCGCTATTAGCTCATTTACTTCTTCGTGGTAGTTGCCTACGACTTGGTTAGAAAGGGCTAAATTTGGATTTAGCAAAGGTCCTAAAATATTAAAGAAAGTGCCGATTTTAAGGCGAGTTCGCGCTTCTTTGACTTCGGCTGTAACCTTGTGAAAAAACGGCGCATGGAAAAATGCCAAATTTGTCTTATCCATAAGCGCTCTAAGTTCGCCAAGATCGCTATTTAACGGCACTCCTAAGGCTTCAAAGATATTGCTCGATCCGCTTTTGCTTGATACTGCGCTGTTGCCGTGTTTGCCGACCCTGACGCCAAGAGAAGCGAGTATAAACGCGCAGGTTGTGGAAATATTTATCGTTTTTAGCGCGTCCCCGCCGGTGCCTACGATGTCAAGCATAGGCTTATCATCGCTGTAAGTTTTGGAGTATTTCAAAACGCTTCGCACAAGCGCACTTAGGCTATCTGGGTAAAGCGATTTTTCGCTAATTAACACAAGAAGCCCTGCTAGTTGGACAATGTCATAGTCTTTTGCCATGACACTTGCAAAAATCTCTTCATAATCGCCACTTTCAAGCGGAAAGCCCTTTTGAAGCTTTATCATAAAAGGTGCAAAGTTACTCACTTTTTTCTCCTTGATTTGGGGTTTGTTTAAATTTACAAAATTTTCAATGATTTTTTTGCCATACTGCGTGAAAT